>DSAV01000095.1 GCA_011046295.1 Deltaproteobacteria bacterium
CTTGCGTTCTTTCTTCTTTTCGTGTTTACTTTCATCGGTGGCTCCTTTGTGTTTGTGTGTTCCGTGGATTATTCCACGGATGGAGCCACTTTTCAATTTTCAACTAAAAATAGTATATCCTCCGCGCTGATATTGACGCCGGCAGCCAGGTGGCTGGGCGCGCGCGTGGGAGCATTCGATATTCCGCTTGAACGCAAAGTTCATAAAAAGCCCATCCCCAGAACCGGCGGCCTGGCTATCGCCGCCTCTTTATTCCTGGCAATTTTTATTTCCAAATTAATATTTAGCGAGGCGCTGGAAGGACTGTGCTGGAACACGCTAAGGTCATATTGCGTCGCGGGCGGCGTTCTGATTTTCGCCGTGGGGTTTTTCGACGATTTAAAAAGGTTAAGCCCGCAGATAAAGTTTGCCTTTCAGGTTCTGGCCGCTTCCCTGGCCTTTTACGGCGGGGTGAGAATCGAAACAATTTTTTATGTCGAAGTGGGAAGCCTCTACTTCGGCATCCTGAGCTGGGCTATTACGGTATTATGGTTTGTTCTGTTTATCAATGCCATAAACCTGATTGACGGCCTTGACGGGCTGGCCGCGGGAATTGCTTTCTTTGTGGCCGCGGTGATGGTTGCCGTGACTTTAATAAACGGAGACAGGCTGACCGCGGTTAAATTCGCCATTCTGGCCGGAGTGCTTTTGGGATTTCTGCGATATAACTTCAATCCGGCCAGTATTTTCATGGGCGACGGCGGCAGCTATTTCATCGGCTATGTCATTGCCGCGCTGGCGATAATGGAATCTATCAAAACTCAGGTTGGTATTGTTATTCTTATTCCTTTTGTCGCTCTGGGTATTCCGCTTATAGACACGATAATTGCTCCCGTGCGCCGTTTTTTCCGCGGCATGCCGCTTTTCCAACCGGACAAAGAGCATGTCCATCACCGCCTCCTGCGCAAAGGCCTCCAATCGAAAAACGCGGTCATTGTAATATACGCCATCACCTGCGCGCTTTGCGCGTTCGCGCTCGTTTTGACCCTTATTCATGATAATAAGATGATTGCCCTGCTTCTGATTTCATTGACTGTTGTGACGGCAGTGGGAATCAGGAAACTCGGTTACCTGGAATATTTTACCTTCGACAAATTCTATGGCTGGTTCAGAGATGTAATAGACGGTAAGGCTAGTCAATCCGAACATATGAATTTTATAAATATGCGCGCGGAAATAGAAACAGCCGAAAATATTAATTTTCTCTGGGATAATATTTGCAAGGTTTTGGAATTTCTGCGTTTTGACGCGGGAGAGCTGCGTGTCACGGAAAGTAAAAAGACAAAAGATAAAACCCCGCCGAATCCGGCACAGATATTATCATGGCAAAAACAAAATACTGTCCAAAGCAAAATGATGCGCATCGAGGTTCCCGTAAGCGTGGGCAATCCTGTTAATGTCCGGCTAGCTTTGTTCAAAAATGTCACGGATGAAGATATTCAGCCGTTCACGCTGCGCCGGGTGGAATATCTGCGCCGCTCCGTGAAAACAGCGCTTACAAAAATTTATTCCAGTAAAAAATTGTGAAGAGGGAATAGTAGAACAGTTTTAAGTTTTAAGCGTTAAGTAGTTAAGAGATAAAAACAGATTTAAGTTTTAAGAATATTAAAAAATAGTTTGAAGCATTAAGTAATTAAGATTTAAGCAACCTCTTAGACGGACAGCCCGTGAAGCGTTATTCGTGAAGAGTGAAGAGGCTGAGGCCGGTGAATAGTGAAGAGTGAAGAAAATTCTGTCTAAAAAAATCCCGAACATATTGTTTTTGTCGTTTTTTGTTTGTGTTTTATCAGGCGCTTTTGCCTACGGCGCGGACAGTCCGTTCACTTATCCCGCGAACTGGGGAGGTACCGGTTTGATGGAAACGCCCACGGCGCGCGCACTGGAAGAGGGCAGGTACCGCGTCGGTTTCAGCTGGGTGGATCCCTACCGTTATTATTACGCCGCGGTTAGCCCGCTGAAAGGATTGGAAATAGCAGGCAGGGTGACGGAAGTGCGCGGCACTAAAGCTCCCACCGACCCCACATGGAAAGATTACGGAAATTTCAAAGACAAGGCCATCGATATAAAATACCAGTTCCTGCCTGAAGGGAAATATACCCCGGCTATTGCCCTGGGGATAATGGACCCGCACGGCACAAGAGTGTATACCGGCCAGTATCTGGTGGCCAGCAAGCAAATCTATCCGTTTGATTTTACCATTGGCATGGGCAACGGCAGGTTCGGCAGGCGGCCTATTGAAAATGATAAGGAATTCGGCCTGGAAATGTTCACAAATCCCAAACAATGGTTTGATGACGCGCAGGTCTTCGGCGGTATCCAGTTTACTCCTCATCCCAAAGTGGCTTTTATGGTGGAATACAGCCCGATTCGCTATGAACAACAGATAACTGACCCGGCGCAAGCAAAACATTTTCCTGATTCCGTTCCCTCCAATTTTAATTTCGGCGTGCGCTTCATGCCGGTTAACTGGGCGGAAATTGATTTAAGCTATCAGCGCGGAGAACAAATAGCTGTTAACGTTTCGTTCGCGTTTACCCTGGGCAAGCCGCTGATGCCCATTTTTGACCCGCCCTACATTGAAAAGGAAGAATTCACGGGAAGCCCACTGGCGCAAAGAATCAGCCGGGGGCTTTATGAGTCAGGTTTTCATAATATCGGCGTTTTGACAGCAGGCTCTACCCTATGGATTGTCGCGGCGAACGACCGCTATTTCTACACGCCCCGCGCTCTTGGTGTAATGCTCGGTGTCTTAAATAAAATAGTGCCGGAAAATATAGATAAAATATATCTGATTTTGACGGAACGAGGAATTCCGGTAGTTGAACTTGCCACCAGAAGAGAAGATGTCAGTGATTATCATAACGATGTTTTTACGACGGGGGAATATCTTTACCTGACGGACATTTCCGCCGATATTTATGAAACGCCGCAGGTAAAACAAAATTACAAGAAATATGTTTTTTATGGTTTAAAGCCGGAAATAAACGCGCTGGTTAATGATCCTTCCGGATTTCTTAAATTTAGAGCCGGAGCATCGGGCTGGATTGGTATAAACCCGTGGCGCGGAGCATCATTGGTTACCGGAGTCGCGGCATATCCTCTCAATGATATTTCCTCGTCCAATGAGCCGCTCTCTATTCCGGTGCGCTCAGACAGTGTAAAATACATGAAAAAGAATGTGCTGTTGAGTAATCTGATGTTCGAACAACTGGCAAAATTTGATTATGAAATTTACGCCAAAGTGGCTGCCGGACTGCTGGAAGTTCAATACGCGGGGCTTGATGCCGAAGTGGCCCTGCCCCTTTTTGACGGGCGGATATTCGCCGGTCTCAGCGGCTCGCTGGTCAAAAAACGCGATACGGCAAACCCGCTTAAACTTAATAACAATGACTGGGATGATCATTACAAAACCGGCTTTGTCAATATGCGCCTGAATGTGCCGGAGCTGGAAGCATACGTGGATGTGAAAGCAGGCCGCTTTCTCGCCGGTGATTACGGCACCCGCGTGACCGTTTCCAAAAATTTCAATGGCGTGGTTCTTTCCGCCTGGTACAGCTTTACCGGCACATCAATATTCACAGATGAGTATAACCGCGGCTATCACGACAAAGGCATCTCTCTTTCCATACCACTGCGCCTGTTTATCGGACGCGATTCACGCGTGGCGCATAATTATGCCATATCTCCGTGGACCAGAGACGTGGCGCAGGATATCTACCACCGGACGTCTTTGTTTGATTTTATCGGACGTAACGCCAAAATTTATCTGAATAAAGATATGGAAAAGCTGCGGTAATCAGGCGAATAATAATGAGCGAAAAAACGCTATATTACTGACTTTAAAGTATATTTTTGACATTACTGTCTGCTCGGCAGTGTATAATCAGCCGTTTTTCACGATGTGAAAAAAATGGCGTTTGCCATTGAAAAAGGTCATGGATTCAAGTATAGTTAAAAAACGGGGAAAATACTTAC
>DSAV01000228.1 GCA_011046295.1 Deltaproteobacteria bacterium
ATTGATCTGTTCTTCCATATTTCTTGTTATCCTTCCGGTAATTGATGTCTTGTGTTTTGTCTAAAATACATCAACTTGACGTAAAAGCAAAACGAAAAAGAAAGAAACCAAAGATGGGCTTGCCGCGAGATTCGGCAGAGGTGTTTTAACAGGCTGCTATTAAAATAATTTTTTGGCCGTTTTTTCCAGCGCGTCTTTTAATTTTGTCGCGTCGCCGGATTGGGCGAGCGCGCGGATATCGGCCAAAGTTTTTTCGTAAAGCGCGATTATTTTGGCGGTATCAGGATTGCGCGTGATGATATCAGCGTAAAGCTCGGGACTTTCGGTAAAAACTTTTTTGACGATTTCAATTTTTGCCCTTAGGGCAGGAGTAGAAAATCTGTCTAGTTCTTCCGGTGGCGTCTGAGTGGCGGCAATGGTCATGCCCAGAGAAATGGTATGCAGGTGATTGAGCACCTGGACGATGGCCATCATTTTATCGTGATGCGCGGGATCAGTTTCAAAAACATTATAGGTATTATTTTGGAAAAGCTCTTTTATCCAAGTAAGCCACTTTGTCCCGCGTGCCGGGCACAGGATAATATTTTGTCCGGAAAAATCCTGCATCTGCGGTCCGAAAAGAGGATGGCAGCCGATGACTTCCGCGCGCGTATGCGCCAGCATCATCTCCACCGGTTCTTTTTTGAGCGAGGTTAAATCCATCAGGAGTTTATCTTCGTCCAGAAGTGGCCCCACCTGCTTGATAACTTCATTGGTGGCGGCAATAGGCACGGCCACAACGATAACGTGGCAAAGTTTGGCAATGTCTTTTATGCCCAGTGGTGTTTTTCGGCCGCAGATATGCACGGTGGTATTTTCTTTTTGCATTAAACCGGCCAGCCAACTGCCCATGCCACGCGTGCCGCCGATTATGCCTACGGAAATGTTATTCATTGGCAATTGCCCTTTGTCTTAACAAATGATCGGCCAGTACAATACAAACCATTGCTTCGCAGACCGGCACTATTCTGGGTATTACACAGACATCATGCCTGCCGCCGATTTCAATTATTTTTTCTTTCCCTTTTGTGTCCAATGTTTTTTGCGCATGGCCGATAGAGGGTATCGGTTTGCAGTGAACGCGCAAAATAATATCTTGCCCCGTGGTGATTCCCGCGAGAATGCCGCCGGCATGATTGGTCTGAAAACCTTTTTTATTCATCTGGTCGTTTACTTCGGAGCCAGCTTTTTGGCTGACCGCGCAGCCGTCGCCCACTTCCACCGCCTTAACCGTGCCGATGCTCATCAGCGCTTTGGCCAAATCCGCGTCCATTTTGTCGAAAACCGGCTCGCCCAATCCGGCCGGAACATTACGCGCGATGATTTCCACAATGCCGCCCAATGAATCGCCGTCTTTGCGCGCCGCGGCAAGCTTTCCTTCCATGGCGGCAGCGGCCTTTTTGTCCGGGCAAAAAAGAGCATTGGCGCGTACCTGACGAAGCAGTTCTTTGCCCGCCGGGATTTTATTCCGGTCGATTTCAATACCGCCGATGGCCACAGTGTAAGCCAGCACTTCCATACCGGCACGCGCGATAACTTTTTCCGCGACCGCTCCCGCGGCCACGCGCGCGACAGTTTCTCTGCCGGAGGCGCGTCCGCCGCCTCGCCAATCGCGCCGGCCGTATTTTTCCCAATAAGTAAAATCGCCTTGTCCGGGGCGGAAAACATCTTTTAATTTGAGATAGGCGGAAGAATCAGCGTCGGCGTTTCTGATCAAAAGAGAGATAGGCGTGCCGGTGGTTTTGCCTTCGAAGACTCCGGAGAGAATTTCCACCTTGTCCGCTTCTTTTCTTTTGGTGGAAGAAATTACTTTTGACGGCCGTCTTCTGTCGAGCGCCGCCTGAATATCCGCCTGAGCGAGAGTGATGCCCGGCGGGCAGCCGTCCACGATTGCACCTAAACCCGCGCCGTGCGATTCCCCCCAGGTGGTGACACGAAAAATACTGCCAATGGTATTTCCGGACATAATATCTCCTGCAGAAAATTTTTATCTCAACTATTTGTTTGTTTTTTTAAGTATCATAATTAATTTGCCGGATTCCACCAGGTATTGATAAATATCCTCTCCGACCTTCACAATATTTTTGTTCGCTGTTTCCACCGTGTAATCCGCCGCTTTTTCATAAAGCGGATACCTTTCATTAACCATTTTTATCGTTTCTTCCACGATATTCCAGTCTGTAAACTGCGGGCGGATTACCGCCTCCGGCCTTTCGCCGTTCAGCCTGCTGACAATATTATTTAGCGGCGCGTTGAGCCAGACCAGAAATCCGTTTTTTTTCAGTGAGGAAATGTTTTCCTCATCTAGCACAACACCGCCGCCCGTGGATATTACACAGGCTGATTGATTCTCAAGCGACTGTACCGTTTCTTTTTCTCTGGCGCGAAAGAAATCCCAGCCGTGCTTGGCGACAATATCCGCTATAGACATGCCCACTTTCTTTTCCACCAGTGTGTCCGTGTCAAAGAAAGGCAAATTAAGTTTGAAGGCCACGTGCTTTCCGACGGTGGATTTACCGGTGGCGCGATAGCCGATCAGGACAACATTCATATTTTACTCAATTCATCCCAGAATTCAGGGAAAGATTTATCCACGCATTTTTTATCACTTATTCCTATTCCGGGCACGACCAAAGAGGCAATAGCAAAACTCATCGCGATACGGTGGTCGTTATAAGTTTTGATCTCCGCCGGCTTCATCTTTCCCCCGGTGATAATAATTCCGTCTTCGGTTTCTTTGGCTTTAATGCCCACACGGGTTAATTCCGTGGCCATCGCCGCCAGGCGGTTGCTTTCTTTGATGCGCAGATGTTCCACGTTGGTAATCGTCGTTTTGCCCTGGCGAAAAGCGGCAAGCATGGCCAGTGTGGGAACCATATCCGGCATGTCATTGAGATCGAAAGTGAAATCACCTTTGGCCAGGCTGCCTCCCGTTACTTCCACCCAGTCTTCCTGCGACTCCACGCGGCAGCCAAGTTCTTCAAAAATATTAAGCAGGCGGATGTCGCCCTGACGGCTCACGCGGTTTATGCCCATTACACGGATGGGACGCTGCAGAATTGCCGCGGCCAGAAAGAAATAAGAAGCGCTCGAGGCGTCTCCTTCCACGCGGTATTCACGTCCCTGATAAGAATTTCCGCCTTTTGCTGTGTATTTGTTTTTTTCCAGCTCAATTTTTACGCCGAAATCCCGCATGACTGCCAGGGTCAAATCAATATAGGGAAGCGATGCGACGCGCCCGCGCAATGTAAGCTCAATGCCCTGCTCGGTGTAGGGCGCGCAAAGAAGCAGAGCGGAAACATACTGAGAGCTTTCCACGTCCTTAAGCGATATTTTGCCGCCGTCAAGTCCGCTGGCGTTTATCGTAACGGGCGGGCAATTGTTGGTGCAGGTAATATTTACCCCCATTTTTTTTAACGCTTCGGCAAGCGCGCCCACCGGCCGCTCGCAAAGACGCTTTTCTCCGGTTAAAACATATTCGCCTTCACCCAAACACACCAACGCCGTGAGAAAACGCAGCGCCGTGCCGTTGTTGCCCAGAAAAATCTGCTGGCCGGTGTTTGCCAGTTTTCCCGCCGTGCCGTTTACATACAAGCCGCCGGATACGGAGACAATCTGCGCGCCCAGAACGCGCAGGCCTTTCATCAAATAATTTGTGTCTTCAGAAATCAGGGGATTGCTGATGAAAGAATTATCACGCGCCAGCGCGGCGGCGATAAGCGCGCGCTGTGTCAGGCTTTTGGAACCGGGCACGCGCACGACTTTAGGCGGTGCAGTCATAGATAAATTATCGTTCTCCAAGATTAGTAAGCCTTTCCAAAACTATTTTTTTCATTAATGCCACGGGCGGCTCTTTTTTTGTCCATAACCTTAACTGCTCGGCGCCCTGGTGAACAAACATATCCGCGCCGGAAAAAACCCGGCAGCCCTGCGCCGCGGCATCGTTTAA
>DSAV01000060.1 GCA_011046295.1 Deltaproteobacteria bacterium
CGGAGAAACAATGGTTGTCTTAATGGTGGCGGGTGGCGCGGCGGCCATTCCGGAAAGTATTTTTGATTCTGTGCGTCCCATGCCCGCAAGTATCGCCGCGGAAATGGGGGAAACTCCTTACCGTAGTCTTCATTACAATGCTCTTTTTGCCACTGGCATGGTTTTATTTTTTCTGACACTGACATTTAATTTGATCGCGGACTATGTATCCAATAAATTTAAGCAGACGGGATCAGCAACTCTATAAAGAGAAAAGATTTATGCGCGACAGTCAAGCAAACATAATGAAATGGCGTTATTTTCAGCAATCATTGTTTTTTGCTCTTTTCCGCGCTGCCGCCCTGATTATCACTTTGGCTCTGGGCGGCATAGTAATTTATATAATTATTAACGGTATATCCGCCATCAGTTGGGATTTTATTACCAAGCATCCCACGCATTCAATGACTAAGGGCGGCATCATGCCCGCGATTCTTGGGACTATATACCTGACAGTTGGGGCGATATCAATTGGCCTGCCCCTTGGTGTCGCTTCGGCGATATACCTGACAGAATATGCCAAGCAGGGCAGGATGATCAGATTAATACGGGTGGGGATAAATTGCCTGGCTGGTGTTCCTTCCGTTGTTTTCGGGCTGTTCGGGCTTGCTTTCTTTGTAATACTTTTCAAGTTTGGTTCGAGCATTTTAGCCGGTTCTTTAACCCTTGGTTTTTTGATCCTGCCGACGATAATCGGCGCTTCGGAAGAAGCGCTGAAGGCCGTGCCGCAGACATTTCGGGAAGCTTCGCTGGCTTTGGGCGTATCCAAGTGGCAGACCATTTACCGCATTGTTTTGCCTAACTCCCTGCCGGGTATTCTTACCGGATCGATTCTTGGCATTGGCCGCGCCGCCGGAGAAACGGCGCCGATAATGTTTACCGCTGCCGCATTTTTTACTTCCAAGCTTCCCAGTTCAATTTTTGATGAAGTGATGGCCCTGCCATACCATATTTATGTTTTGGCCACGGCAGGAACAAATATCGAGGAAACGCGGCCCCTTCAGTATGGAACGGTATTGGTTCTGGTGGCGCTTGTTTTGGGCATCAATATGGTAGCTATACTTATGCGCGCTTATATGAGAAGGAATAAAAGGTGGTAGAGATGGATGCAGATATTATAATCAAACTTAAAAATGTTAACTTCTATTACGGCGATAACCGGGCGTTAACCGATATAACCATGAATTACCGGAAAAATAAAGTTACCGCCTTAATCGGTCCTTCCGGGTGCGGCAAATCAACATTATTGCGGCTTTTAAACAGAATGAATGATTTAATTGACGGGACCAGAGTAGAAGGCGAAATACTTTATGAGGATAAAAATATTTACTCCCCCGATCTTGATCCGGTGGAGGTAAGGCGCAAGATTGGGATGGTATTTCAAAAGCCGAATCCTTTCCCCAAAACTATTTATAATAACATCGCCTATGGACCAAAACTCAACAAAGTGGGCAGCGCAAATCTGGATGAACTTGTCGAGCAGAGCCTGAAGCAGGCAGTGCTGTGGGATGAAGTGAAAGATATACTCAACCAATCGGCGATGAATCTATCCGGCGGCCAGCAGCAGCGCCTTTGCATCGCGCGCGCCTTGGCGATGAAACCGGATATTTTGTTGATGGACGAACCGACCTCCGCGCTTGATCCCATTTCCACGGCGAAAATAGAAGAGCTGGTTGAAGAGCTGAAAAAAGTTTATACAATTATTATCGTTACTCACAATATGCAGCAGGCTGCCCGAATATCCGACGAAACTGCTTTCTTTTATCTGGGGAATTTAATTGAATATAGCAAGACGGAAAAAATATTTACCAAGCCGGACGCAAAACAGACGGAAGACTATATTACAGGAAGATTCTGCTAGAATTTAACCGGAGGAATATAAAATGGAAGACAGAAAACATACCAGTTCCCATTATGAAAAAGAGCTGCAGGAAATAAAAGATGAGCTTATCTATCTGGGCGCCTTGACCGAAAAGTCAATACATACGGCTATGCAATCTCTGACCCAGCGCAATTCCGATCTTGCCCGTGAAGTCATTGTCAACGATGATGAAATAGACAAGCTGGATTCCCTGCTGGAAGAAAAAAGTATTCGCGTTCTGGCCCTTCGCCAGCCCACAGCAATAGATTTAAGGTTTATTACCACGGCGATTAAAGTTACCGGCCATCTGGAGAGAATAGGCGACATGGCTGTGAACATTGCCGAAAAAGCCGTTCTATTAAATGAATTGCCCAAATTGAAACCATATATTGATTTGCCCCATATGGCCGAGCTGGTAAATGAAATGATTGAAAATTCTCTAAACGCGTTTATCCGTGAAGATCTGGAATTGGCGCGAAAAGTACGCCAGCAGGAACAAATGGTCGATGACTTGAATGATCAGATATTTCGCGAGCTGCTGACTTTCATGATGGAAGACTCCAAAGCCATTCATCGCGCCATATTCATCATGCAGGTATCGAAAAATCTGGAAAGAATTGCGGATCATGCGCAGGGAATAGCCGATATGGTTACATATATGGTAACAGGTGAATCGGTGCGTCATAAAAAACCGGAAGAAAATGGCGAGGAGCCCGCGTGAAGCAAAAAATTGTTTTCAGGATATTTGCGTCTTACTTAATCATCATATTTTTGTCTTTTTTCGTTTTGAACATTTATATTAAAGACGAACTGAAACAAGTATTAACGGACAATATTGAAAGAAAATTAATTACTTATGCAAAGCTGATAGATTTGAGCTCGCCGCAGCAGATAGCCGCGCAACTGGATTATGTCGCCGGTGTTTCTGAAGCGAGAGTGACGCTTATTGACGCCCAAGGTAGGGTTTTCGCGGATTCGGATAAAGATGATATTGAAAAGATGGAAAATCATCTGGACAGGCCGGAATTGCAGGAAGCAAGGCTGCGGGGATATGGCAAGGCAACCCGTATAAGCAGAACCAAGGGAGTAGAAATGTTCTATATCGCGCTCGCTGTTGAAAAAGAGTCAGAAATTATCGGTTATGTGAGACTTTCGCGCAAGCTTGATGATGTACAAAGCACAGTAGCAGATGTATATTCCTCTTTTTTGATTGCCTTAATTATAACCGGTATTGGTGCGCTTATCATGGCGGGAATCTTTGCCTATCGTCTAGCGCGACCGATAAAAATAATTGAAAAATATACCGAAAGAATGCGCCGGGAAAATACCGCAGGCACAATTATGCTCAAGACATCTGACGAAACAAAGAAACTGGCGGATAACATAAATTACCTTGTTGAAGAACTGCAGGAAAAGATTAAAGCGGCAAATGAGGAAAAAAGCAAACTGATGGCCGCGTTGACCAGTATCAATGAAGGTATTCTTATTCTTGATGCCGGGGGAAGAATTGAATTTATCAGCCCGGCTTTGGATGGCCTTCTGTCTGAGCACTTAGGCAACACAATGGGTAAAACGTTGATGGAAGCGTTCCGCAACGTTGAATTGCATAAAGCTTTTCAAAAATATAAGTCAGAGGGAAGTAACATATCCACAGAAATCACGCTGGGTAATGTCGAGCCGGTGATTATGAGAGTGACAATATCTGAGATTCGGGATTATCCCGGAGAAGAAAAAGTTATGGTTGTGTTTCATGATATTACCAGACTTAAAAAGCTGGAAATAATACGAACGGACTTTGTCGCCAACGTTACTCATGAAATACGCACGCCGCTGACCGCAATTATCGGTTATCTGGAAACCATAAAGTCGGACAGAGTAAAAAAAGCAGAGGATATAAAAAAGTTTGTGGACATTATGCTTAAACAGGCCGAGCGGCTCAACCGCCTGGTGGAAGACCTGATGACGATATCGAAAATTGAACTGGGTGAAATGAACTTTAAATATGAGGCAATCAGCCTATCGGAATTGATCGGCGGCGTTATCCCACTATTTGAAACTAAAGCGTCTGAGAA
>DSAV01000074.1 GCA_011046295.1 Deltaproteobacteria bacterium
CTTAGCCTGGGGACTCATATAAAAACCTCCGTTTCCGATTCTCTTCTCGGTAACATCGGTTTTTGAGGCAACGAACCTCTTTTATCAACCCCTTCGGTAACATTTTATTTGAGGCAATTCGTTCCTATAATAATTCTTGATATATATATACTTATTGGCTAGTATTTTGGGCAAATTTCCCCAGGAGAAATTAATTGTTCGTTAAAGTATTCAGCATGAGCATTGTCGGCATGGATTCGCATCCCGTGTTCGTGGAAGTGGATATTTCGCAGGGTTTGCCGCAATTCGCCACCGTCGGCCTGCCGGATGCTTCGGTCAAGGAAAGCAAAGATAGAATTAAGGCGGCCATAAAAAATTCCGGCTACCGTTTCCCGCGTTCTCACGTGACGGTTAATCTCGCTCCCGCCGATATCAAAAAAGAGGGCACGGGATTTGACCTGCCGATTGCCGTAGGAATTCTGGCCGCGGAAGAATTAATCAAAGAGGCTTCCATACGCGATTGTTTTTTTATGGGAGAACTTTCTCTGGACGGAAGCATCAAAAAAGTTAACGGCGTATTAAACGCGACTTTCAAAGCAAAGGAACTTGGCATCACCTCCGCATTCGTTCCCCAAGAAAATGCCGCAGAGGCGGCGATGGTGGAAGGAATAAATGTTTACGGAGTGAAAAGCCTGCCTGATGTCGTGGAATTTTTAGGCGGACGTAAAAGCATTGAGCCTCTTTCGCTGGACGTGGCCGGAATCTTTCAAAAAACCCGCCAGCACGATATCGATTTCAGCGAAATCAAAGGACAGAAGCAGGCGCTCCGGGCGCTGGAAATCGCGGCGGCCGGCGGCCATAACGTGTTGATGATCGGGCCGCCCGGTTCGGGAAAGAGCATGCTGGCGAAAAGACTTCCGACGATTTTACCGGATATTTCCTTTGAAGAAGCAATTGAAGTAACAAAGGTATTTTCCGTGGCCGGTTCTTTGAATAAAAATGAAATGATGATTGCCACCAGGCCTTTCCGTGCTCCACATCACACGATTTCCGACGCGGGCCTGGTCGGCGGAGGCCAGGTGCCGCGCCCCGGTGAAATAAGCATGGCTCACCTCGGGGTTCTTTTTCTTGACGAATTGCCCGAATTTAAAAGAAACGCGCTGGAAGCGCTGCGCCAGCCGCTGGAGGAAGGAAGCATCACCATAACGCGTTCTTCAATTACCGCGTCTTTTCCCGCCAGATTCATGATGGTAGCGGCAATGAACCCATGCCCCTGCGGTTATTTTGGCGACCGCGTCCGCACCTGCCGTTGCAGCCCACAGCAAATCCGCCAGTATCAGGGAAAAATATCCGGCCCGCTGATGGATCGTATTGATTTGCATATCGAGGTGCCTTCCGTGAAATACCGCGCCCTTTCCGGCAAAGAATCGGGAGAAACTTCCCATGCCGTCAAAAGCAGGGTAAACGCCGCGCGGGAAATACAGAAAAAACGTTTTAATCAAGACAGCCTGGCCTGCAACGCGCGGATGACCGAAAAGCAAATCAAGGCTTTTTGCGCCATCGATGAAGATTCACACAAACTAATTGAAATGGCTATTGAAAAACTGGGTTTGAGCGCGCGCGCCATAAACAGGATATTGAAAGTATCCCGCACCATTGCCGATTTGGAGGAAAAACTAAACATTGAATCCGCCCATGTCGCCGAGGCGATACAATATCGCAGCCTTGATAGGCACGTAATTTGATGATATGAGGGAAAATCACCACTTGAAGTGTTTCATTTCATAGAAGAGGCTCATTATGGAAATAAAAATTATCAAGGCGGCGCCGGAAAAAATGAAACCTAAGCCGAAGGATGAATCCAGACTGGGCTTTGGAAATATTTTTACCGACCATATTTTTACCATGACATTTAAGGAAGGCAACGGATGGCGCGATGCGGTGATTGAACCATACCGCCCGCTGCAGCTGGATCCCACCGCAATGTGCCTGCATTACGCGCAGGAAATTTTTGAGGGATTGAAAGCGTACCGGGGTAAAAACGGGGAAATTTTTCTTTTTCGTCCCATGGAAAACATCAAAAGAATGAACATATCCGCACAGAGAATGTGCATGCCCGCTATTGATGAAAACGTCTTTGTGGAAGCCTTGAAAAAGCTGGTCATTCTGGACCAGGATTGGATTCCTCACGGCGAAGGCACTTCTTTGTATATACGTCCGACGATGATTGCCACCGAAGCGTCTCTCGGCGTTCATCCCGCAAGCGAATATCTGTTCTTTATTGTGCTTGGCCCGGTGGGGGCCTATTATCCGCAGGGTTTTGCTCCCACTAAAATATACGTTTCGGAAGAATACGTGCGTACAGCTCCCGGCGGCACAGGATATGTGAAGGCGGGCGGAAATTACGCGGCCAGCCTTTATGCCAGCCGGATTGCCACCGATATGGGTTACACGCAGGTCTTATGGCTGGACGCGCGGGAAAAAAAGTACGTGGAAGAAGTGGGCACGAGCAATATTTTCTTCCTCATCGGCGATGAATTGATCACACCTGAGCTTACCGGAACAATTTTGCCGGGTATCACCCGCAAATCCGCCATTCAATTGGCCGAGCATTGGGGAATGAAAGTGTCACAAAGGCAAATTACCATTGAGGAAGTGATTAAATCTTCGCAAAACGGCTCTCTGAAGGAAGTTTTTGCCTCGGGAACTGCGGCGATTATTTCGCCTGTCGGCCAGATTTACTTCCGCGGCAAGGAATATATGATTAACAGCGGCCAAACAGGTCCGCTGGCGGAAAAACTTTACAACGAAATACTACAAATTCAGTACGGATTGAAAGAAGACTCTTTTGGCTGGCGCTTTAAAATCAATTGATGACGCTAAAGAAAAAAACGGAAAAATAATTTTCCTCTTGTTTACGGGCACTTGGGTTCGTATTCCACAAACTTGTGGAAATACCTGTTGATAACCTTGTTGACAATCTTTGTGAATGCCCGTTTGACGTGATTTTGAACCAAATTGCCTAAGCTTTAAGCAAGATAAATAGTTAGTATAATCAATAATATATAAATACTACTAGTTATCATTGGTACTTATAGGCACAAGCTAAAATCAGATATAAACTGTTTAGAAAAAAACGTGCCACCAAATGAAAATTTATAGCGTTTCTTTTAAAAAAAATATGCTAAAAAAAATGTCCAAAAATAGAGTCCTTAGGATTTTCACGTTACGCAATTGGGTGACCGCAGCGATAATTCTTGTTTTCTGCCCATTTTTTTCTGGCAATGCTGAAGAAATCATGCCGCTGGAACAAATCGTGGGAAATCTTCAACGTACCTATGAAGAAACAAAGGATTTGAGAGCCGATTTTATTCAGGAAACAACCACCAAATCCGTTAAAACAACTCTCTATGAAGAAGGCATCGTTTTTTTTAAATTCCCCAAAAAGATGTTGTGGGAATATAAAAGCCCGGAACCCAAAAAAATGATCATTAACCACCAAAAGGCATGGCTCTACCTCCCGCGGGAAAAGACAGCATATTTCCAGAAAGCGGATAATCTCTTCCAATCAACGGCGCTGATTAATTTCTTATCCGGAATGGGAAAAATTAAGGATGATTTTGCCGTAGCTTATGGTGTTGAGCCCCGCGACCAAAGCGGCAATTACGTGCTGAAACTGACTCCCCGCGAAAAAAGCTACAATCTGGAAAAGCTGCATATAACCGTGGACAAAAATAATTTTTATATTCTGCAGGTCAACTTTGATGATGTCATGGGTAACTCTACCCTTTTGAAATTTTCCCGGATATCGGCAAACAGCGGGCTGCAAGATAAAATGTTTCACTTCCAGCCGCCGGCGGGAACAAGTATTTTGGGCATAATACCAAAAAACGGGGTACTATTTTAGCAAAATATCATGGATAATTTTTCTTTTGCGCCCTTTGTTTGCGCCCCGATGCACTCTGACTAACTCTTTCAAATAGGCAAAGCAGC
>DSAV01000253.1 GCA_011046295.1 Deltaproteobacteria bacterium
AGCGTAAATCCTTTTTCGCGCTGGTCTTACAAGGAATGGGATGCCGGAAAATGGCGGGAAGTTATTTCATTCATCTGGCGGGAATATCATCTGCCGGCAGTTATTGTAGGTTCTGTTGAGGAACAAAAGCGCGCAGAAATACTTATTTCGGATACTGCCTCCCCGGTAATTAATCTTACGGGAAGGACAAACCTGAGGGAGTTGGCGGCGTTGCTGAAAATGAGCAAATTGCATATCGGCGTGGACAGCGCTCCGCCTCATATAGCGGCGGCGGTGGGCACGCCAAATCTTACTATTTACGGGCCGTCCGATTGGCGTGACTGGGTATTGCCAGACAAAAAAAATCAGGTTGTCGTGACTGATATGCCGTGTTCTCCCTGCTATCAGAAGGGTTGTGATGGAAGCGGAATCAGCAAATGCCTGGAAGATATAACCGCGGATACGGTTACAGCAAACGTGCGGACGATAATGGACGCGCTAATATATCAGGCTTAAAGCGGTAAATAAAACAGAAAAGGATATAGAAAACACTTTTTACAAAAAAGTTTAGGAGACGGGAAATGGGAGAAAATAATTTTTATTCAAAATACGGCAAGCGCATTTTCGATTTCACCGTCGCTTTTTTCGCGCTTATTTTATTTTCACCTCTTCTTTTCATTACCGCCTGTCTTGTGCGTCTCCGGCTCGGTTCACCTGTTATTTTCCGACAGGAGCGTTTGGGCTTGAAGGAGAATCCTTTTGTAATTATGAAGTTTAGGACAATGACCGACGCGAAGGATGAAAACGGCAATATGCTTCCGGACGCCGAACGTCTGACACGTTTTGGTGCCCTTTTAAGAAGGGCGAGCATCGATGAATTACCCGAACTGATTAATGTATTGAAAGGAGATATGAGTATTGTCGGCCCGCGTCCACTTTTTATGCATTATTTGCCCTACTATACCGAACGGGAACGTTTACGCCACACGGTTCGTCCGGGAATTACCGGATTATCTCAGGTAAGCGGCAGAAACTATTTACCATGGGATGAGCGTTTGGAGACCGATGTGCAATATGTTGAAAAAATGTCTTTTCTTATGGATCTGCAGATAATGCTAAAAACTATTGTTAGGGTTTTGAACACAAAAGATGTAGCGGTTTTGCCGGGGACGGTCAGCGTTCAGTTTTCACAGCACCGCGCAAAGTATAAAAATGCAGATAAAAAGGAAGAATAAATGGCACGAATAAATTACCTGATGATAATGTATACGTCAGGATGAGTGAGAGTATAAACCATATTTACACAGTGTAATGCTGTAGAAATCAGCAAAATAACATCATGCAGCAGTTTTTCTGTTCACATTGATAATAGTTGATGACTATTCTTAATGCTTTAACTCGACACAAAGGTGAATTTTTATGAAAAAGCTCATAATCTTCGGGGCATCATTTTTTGATGTAATCAAACTGGTTGATACGATTGCCCGGGTAGAAAAAAATGGCAAATCATAGGTTATCTTGACATTTAAACACGGTGCAATTAGTTGCTGCTACAGGCTTTCCGGTTATGCGCCGCAAAATTGTTGAAGAGGCAAAGAAAATGGGAGGGATTTTCACAAGTATTATTCATCCGACGATGACAATCAGCAGGCGGGCGAAAGTCGGAGAGGGCGCGATTATGATGCGTTACGGAATTATTCAAACGGGAGCTGTAATTGACGATTTTTTTGCCGCCGATGCCTTTGCCGGCGTGGGTCATGATGCAATTTACGGAGATTTCGTTCACATGAGCCCTCGCGCAACAAACTTAGGCGGCGTTGTTATAGGGGATGATGTTTTTTTAGGTATCAGGTCGACGGTTATGCAGGTTCGTATCGGGCGCGACGCTGTGGTCGGCGCATGTGGATTAGTCAATAAAGATATGCCGCCGAATATGATCGCCAGAGGAGTGCCGGCTCAATTTTACGCAAAGAAAGAAAAGGATTTTTTTGATACGTAACTATTACTGTATGAAAAGAGCAAATCCTCAAGGCATTGGCATAGAAGTTAATCCGGCAATAACATTTGCCTCCATTTACGGGAATGACTCACTGTTTGTCGCGCGCGCCTCGCCTAATGCCGCGCATTGGTTGCCTAAAGGTGATATCGCGCTTGATATGTTAACCGGTGGTTTGCTCACGTCGCTGGGCGATATGCCCACTCTGTGTGCCGCGTCAGTATCTACGGATGATTGTCTGGGCCTTATGCGTGACGCCGGCTTTCGGATTCCCTCCGATATTTACCGGTACTTTGATGTTAAAGACTATATGAGGCTGATTAAAAAACTATGTCTCGGCGGCAGAAAGATTGTAACTCAGCACGTTCATCCGGAAAATGAAATACCTTCCGAATGTTGCTGGGTCTCGCCATCAGTGTTATCATTTTTAAATAATAAGGCAAATCTTGAAAAACTTGTTCCAGTCGATATTGTTCCGTCACGCAAAATTTTACCCGTACAGGAAATGATAAAGGCCGATAGAACCTGGAATCCGCCGTGTGTTATCAAAGCAGTAACAGATGAATCTTCCGGTGGTGGCGTGGATGTATATATTTGCCATAGCCCTATCGATATTCAAAAGGCGGGAGCTTTTTTTATAGAATGCCATCATGTCGTAATTGAAGATTATTTGAATATGCGGCGGAATCTGTGTCTTAATTACTGTATGAGCAAGGAAGGTGATATAACTTACCTTGGGTTTGCCGAACAGGTTAGTGATGTTGATGGTATTTACCGAGGTAACTGGATTGATTTTAAAGAAGAATGTCCTTGCGAAATAATCGAAGCGGGGATGAAAGTTGTGCGTGCCGCATTCGATCGGGGATACTATGGATTTTTCGGAATGGATGTTGCGCTGCTTGAGGATGGGCACTACAAGATATTCGACCTTAATTTTCGCGCCAACGGCTCCACACCTGCCGTTCTTTACGCAGAAAGTATCCGCAGAAAGTATCAAAAACACGTGATGCGTTTTCGCCGTTTTACCGGAGAAGGTAACTATCGGCAAATGCTCGATGCAGTATATAAGGCAATGGGAAATGAAATGTTTTTGCCCTTAGGCAGTTGCGATCCATCAGCGGGACCTTATAAACAGCAGCAGCCCTTGCTGATCGGTTTGATTCTTGGTGAAACACGCCAGGATGTGCTGGAAAAGGAAAAAGAACTAGCTTCCCTGGGGCTTAATGGTTAAAATAGAAAATATTTCGCGAAAGGAATAATCAAAATGTCCATGTTGGGTGAGGCACTGAGGCGCTACAGCTTTTGGTTTGTTGACGCATTATGCGGCAGCAAGGTCAAAAAATACCTTCTCGATATGGAAAAAAAGATGCAAGGCGAATTTGATACGCCTTGCGATGATCTGGAAAAGCTTCTTAATCATGCCGTTAATACCACCGAATTTTACGGTAAATTCAAGGACTATTCAAGTATAAATGATTTCCCGGTAATTACAAAAAAACGGGTCAAGGAAAAGTACGGCCAATTTATTTCATCAGTGTATAAGAACAAAAAACTGCATGAAGTCAAAACGAGCGGCTCCACGGAAGAGCGCTTCACCATGCTGCAAGACAAACAAAAAAGAAAAAGAGTCATCGCCGAGATGCTGTACTTCCTTAAACAGTTCGGAGTTTATCCAGGGTATCGTTATATCGATGCCAAGATATGGTTTGAGGACAACCGGAGGACAAAGCTGGCTCAGATGGTGCGCAATATGAGAATGTTCGACTGTTCATCTCTCTCCGACGCTTCCCTTGAGCAGCTTTATGGCATGCTGCGCAAGGGACAAGGATTGAAGTGCCTGACCGGTTACGCTACATTTCTTTCATCCATCGCCCAATATTTCGACAAGCAAGGCTATTCTCCGGATATGTTCGATGTGAAACTGGTTGTTAGCGGCGCGGAGAGGCTGGAGCCTGCCGCTAAAGCACT
>DSAV01000089.1 GCA_011046295.1 Deltaproteobacteria bacterium
GATATTGAGTTGGGAAAGATTTACGGATTTTTCCTCTTTGAGATAGTTTTCCATAAAATCTCTGGTTGCGGCACCTTTATCCCTCACAATGAAAGGATCAGCAAATAATTCTATCATCACAACAGACTTGGTTTTATTCCATTTGTGTTCTTTGGGCACGGCTAAAATAAGGCGGTCTTTCCAAAGTTCTCGCGCTTCCAGTTTTTTATTTGAAGGACGTTTGCCGATAATCCCCATTTCCACTTCGCCGGCCAAAACCATGTTCATGACGTCTTCGCTGTCCGCTGTTTTTATATACATGGTGATATCCGGATGATGCCCGCGCAGCGCGCTCAATACGCGCGGCAGAATGTAGGTGGCCGGTATGGTGCTGGCGCCGATGTAAATATTCCCACCGGTATTTGCTCCCAGAGCGTTGATTTTTTCTTTTGCTTCCTCGCGCAGTTTAATCATGCGTCGCGCGTAATCATAAATTACTTTTCCTTCCGGCGTGAGCGATATTCCGGTGCTGCTTCTGTTTACCAAAGCCGCGCCGAGATAATCTTCCGCGTTTCTGATATTTTTGGTGAGCGCCGGCTGGGTGATATGCATTTTTCTGGCAGCCATGCTGAAACTTCCTTCTTCGACCAGAGAAATAAGCGCTTCCATCTGCTGTAGGGTTATGTTTTTAAAATGGTCTGTTTTCATCGCTGCTTCGTACCACAAAAGAGAATTCCCCGCCATGATAAATATAACCGTGGGGAATATTGATTATTACCAATGGTTTAACAAACAGGCGCTATATTACTAAAATTAATAAATGTTTTTCAGATATAACTTTTATGAATTTGCTTTTAGATACACCTGCTGTTACAAAAAGCAAAATCTTTTTGGAGGCTATTATATGAAAAACATTTTTTCTTCAAAAGCAGGGATAATTATCGTCGGCGGTATCATTGGCATTATCGCCGCCCTGCTGCAGTATTTCGGCAATCCCGCCAACATGGGCATTTGCGTCGCCTGTTTTGAGCGCGATATCGCCGGCGCGCTGGGACTGCACCGCGCGGGAGTTGTTCAGTATCTGCGTCCCGAAATTATGGGATTTGTCCTAGGCGCATTTGCGGCGGCACTTTTTGCCGGCGAATATAAGCCACGCGGCGGCTCCGCACCTCTGATTCGCTTTTTCCTGGGCATGTTTGCTATGATCGGCGCGCTGGTATTTTTGGGTTGCCCCTGGCGCACGCTTCTTAGACTGGCGGGCGGTGACGGCAATGCCATTTTGGGCATCTTAGGTTTAATCTTCGGCATCTTTATTGGCGTACAGTTTTTGAAACGTGGTTTCACGTTAGGGCGATCTTACACGCAGGCAAAGGCCAGCGGCTGGATTATGCCCGGTTTCATGGTCGCGTTATTTTTGCTTCTGGTTTTCAAAGTTCAGTTTGCTGAAGGCGGCCCGATTTTCTTCAGTGAAAAAGGCCCCGGCTCACAGTACGCGCCGATTTTTGTAAGCATTATTGCCGGACTTATTATTGGCACGCTGGCGCAGCGCAGCCGTTTTTGCACGATGGGTGCGTTTCGTGACGTAATGATAACGAAAGATTTTCACTTGATCAGTGGCGTGGGCGCGCTGCTTTTATTTGCTTTTCTGGCTAACCTGATTTTCGGACAGTTTAATCCCGGATTTGAAGGCCAGCCGATTGCCCATACCAATCATGTCTGGAATTTTTTGGGAATGACGCTGGCGGGACTTGCTTTTGCTTTGGCGGGTGGCTGCCCGGGAAGACAGCTTTTTATGTCCGGTGAAGGCGATTTGGACGCGGGTGTTTTTGTGATCGGGATGATTGTTGGTGCGGGCTTCGCTCATAATTTTGCTCTGGCCAGCTCTCCTAAAGGCGTTGCCGCGTTTGGGCCTGCGGCTGTGGTTATCGGTCTGGTGTTTTGCTTGGTTATCGGTTTTAGCATGTTGCAGAGGGCAAAATAATTTTTGACCGGCTGAGTCGGCTGGCGCCGGCCGCGGGCTTCAAACCCGTCGGGCAAACAATGCAATGTTTGCTGTTCAGTTCGATTCTGAAGCCGGTCTTCACATAGAGGTATTACGAAATAATGTTTTTTGGCAGTAAAAAACAAAATAAATATGAGGGCGGTGGGCTTATTCTTTTTCAGGCCGTGGATGAAGCTATCGCAGCGGAAAAAGTTCTAAAGGCGGCTCAATTTGAAGTGAAATTGGTCGCGCCGCCACCGGCCCTTCGCAAAGGCTGTGATCTGGCTGTGGAATTCAATATTGTGGAAAAGGCCGGCGTGGAAAGAGTGCTTGCGCAAAAAGGCGCGCATTTTGTGGAAATTCTGCCGATTAAAGGCGCGGGTGAGCTTCTGGATATTGTGAAAGTTATAAATTTTGACGATGCCTGCATGGTCAAAGCCGGAAACATGAAGCTGACTTTTGATAGAAATACCGGCGTGATTTTAAATATCTCCGGCGGAGGTTGCCCCGACATTCCGTTTTTGCATCTGAGCATGGTTGATAAAATAATCACGGACGTGGCGCGCCCCAAAGACAACGGCCACACCCTTTGCGCGTTGATGCTGGATCGGGCTTTTGTGGAAGCTTTGGAAATTTTCCGTAAGGAGGCAAATTAAAATGCTTCTCATTTGCGGAACAATTCCTCAGGCGGATGCAGGTCTCATTTTGGGCGAAGCCAGGTTCGACAGAAGCAAATTACTTGTCGCCAACACGGAAGTTCAATGCACGCAGGGGACGGCGGCGCTTGCCAGCGCGGCTTGCGTTGTCGCCAAACATTGCGGGAGCTTTGCGCCGCACGCTGTTTTTGCCGGCGATACCGGCAGCGGGAAGGGCAGCCGCTTGCTTTACGATTATCTGATAAAAAATCTCCCCAAATTAAACGCGGACGTTGTGCTTTTGCATTACATCCTTCCGGTGATGGGACTGATGAAACAGGTTTGCGCGGCGGCGGAAAAATGCGCCAAAAAGCCGGTGATGATGGCGGATGCCTCTTCTATGTACGCGGCCAAGGCGGCGGGGCTAGCGGGTCAGTTTGATATCTTTACGCCCGATCTTTCCGAAATGGAATTTCTGGCTGACCCCGACGCGATTCATCCGGCCTACATCAGCCGTCATCTTTTCCGCGCGGAAATCGCTCATGTTGATGATTTAATCGCGGCGGCTTTCCGGCAGAAAAGTATGGCAAAATCCGTGATTATAAAAGGCGCGACTGACTTTGTAGTGCAGGAGGGAAAAGTAAAATTTACGCTTTCCCAGCCGGATTTGCCCGCGCTTGAAGCCATCGGCGGAACGGGGGACACAATAAGTGGCATGGTGGGCGCGTTTGTTAACGCCGGCTTTACGCATTTTGACGCTGCGGTTGCGGCGCTCCAAGCTAACAGAAAAGCCGGTCAATACGCGCAGGCGACGCCGGCGACAAAGATAAGTGAAATAATCGCCGCGATGCCCCACGTATTAAACCATAATTAATTTGAATAAAAAGAAAGGAAACAGATTATGATAGAAGTAGATGTTAAAGGATTGAGCTGTCCGATACCCGTGGTAAAAACAAAAAAGGCCATGGAAGAAAATCCCAAAGCCACGATTTCAGTTCTGGTTGACAGCAACGTGGCTAAAGAAAACGTGACGAGGCTTGCCGAATCGAAAAAATATTCGGTGAAAGTCGAAGAAGCGGGCGCGGAAGAAGTTAAGCTTGTTTTGAAGCCTTCCGCTTAATTAAAATTGAGAAATCAACAGCCTGAAAGGCGCTTTTTCCTTTGAAGAAAAGCGCCTTTTTTTATCTGTTTACTTTTAAAAAGAAATAACGCTCACTACTGTCCGGGTATTTCGTCAAATAAATTTAGTTGGTTAGATGGCATAGGGTTTTCCGTTTTGTAGTTTACCATTGTAAATAGTTGATAAAGCGGGATTCTTTCGAAAGCCGTAACAC
>DSAV01000013.1 GCA_011046295.1 Deltaproteobacteria bacterium
CGATAACAACATTGCCGAATACTCCGATTGTTCCGATCACGCGAGTCAAGTGCTGGAGATATTCACCGGGCCAGGGACGGAATTCACCAAATAAAGAAGAAAGCAGCGTTTCTCTGAATTTCACTTCTTTTTCGTCAAGTGATTCGATAACTCTTCTGCTCATTTTAGCGCTGTCGGCAACATGCTGAATGATCTGGCCGCCGATCAAATCCATATTTAATCCCTTGGCTACTCTGCGGGCGATTTCACTGCCGCCGCTGCCGGGTTCGCGCGAAATTGTAATCACCGGGCCGCCTTTGAACTTTTCAATATCAATGCCCTGCTTGAGAGCTTTGTCCAAAAGCTTGCGCCACTTATCCAGCTGTTGCTGCACCATTTTATCCATGACAGCTTTTTCATCTTCCAGCGCTTCCGGCGAGATGGATTTAATTGTTAAATCTCTGGTATAATCGGGGCAGTGACTGCCGAGAAAGGCTTCTGATGATAATTTAAATCTTTTTTGACAATCTCTGCGCCAGGCGCATATGCCGCATACGTGTCTTTCTACTGACATGATGTTCACCTGCTTTCTTCTTGCTGCTTTTGTGACGGTTTACTTTCGCTTAAGGCCTCAAAGCCGGCGACAATATCCAACAATTCTTCCGTAATCGTCATCTGGCGCGTACGGTGAAATTGTCCGTGCAAATCCTGCAATTGCTCCTCAATGTTTTTTTCAGCATTCTGCATGGAGGCCAGGCGGCTCGCGTTTTCACTGGCCAGAGATTCCGCGAACGCCCGGTATAGGGAAATAAAAAGATATTCTCTGATCAGAGATGAAAAAATCATATCGCCGTCCATCCGATAAATAGGCAGGCTTTTAGAATCCCATTTTTTTGTGGCTATTTCTTTAAGCCATTCCTGGCTCACCGGCAACAGCTGAATCATATGCGGATGATAAGTCGCCCCGCCCAGATATTTATTATAGAAAAGCAGGAAATGATCCACATGATTGCGGAAATGCCATTCGTCGATAATCATAATTATTTCCTGGACAAGCGGGGTAATACCCGCCGTGGAACTAGGTGTCGGTAAAACATCATATAGAGATTGCCCCGCGTCTTCCAGATAATCCGCCACTCTGGCGCCCACGGATAAAATTACGCGGTTATCTTTTTTAATGCCGTTTGTTTTTAAGTGTTCCAGCGTAAAGACGGATATTTGTTCGTTGAGCTGGCCGCATAATCCCTGATCCGAGCCGAAAACAATCGCGCCTACCCGCTTCACGGCGGGCTTCTTGGCTTTTACCGCCGATTCCATTCTTTTTTTAAGAACTATCTGCAGGCCCATTTCCACTGTTCTGTTATAGTCCGTCAGAGATTCCACCGCGCGCTGGTATTGTCTGATACTTACGGCAGCCAAAGCTTTCATCGTCTTAACGACCGAAAGAAGGTCACCCGCGCTTTTCATTTTTCTTTTCAGCGACTCAGTTGTCTGCATTTTCTTCCTCTTTAACTTCAAAGGGCGCAACGTCAATTTTGATTTTATTCAGAATAATGTCGCGGTCATTCATTTCCAGCTTTTCTCCGGCGTCAATGCGCGCGCAAACATCAGAAAGTTGATCCTTATCCTTGCTGAGAACGCATTCCTCGGCTTCGCGCACTTTATCAATCGGTACGAAGTCCAGGCATGCGCCGGTGACGGAAAGGAGCGATACAATTTGTTCCGATGCGCGCAGCGGTTTATATTGTCCCTGCTTCAGAATTTCGCGCACGCGCCAGCCGCGCTCCAACGTCCTTCTTGTAGCGTCGTCCAGCCTTGTGCCGAAGCGTGAAAATGATTCTAATTCTTCAAACTGAGAGTAAGATAGCCGCAAGTCTCCGGCAACGGAACGGTAAGCCGGCAATTGTGTTTTTCCGCCAACGCGCGAGACCGACTTTCCAACATCAACCGCGGGTAAAATTCCTTTATTGAAAAGAACCGGTGAAAGATAAATTTGTCCGTCGGTAATGGAAATGAGGTTGGTCGGAATATAAGACGATAAATCCTGCGCTTCGGTTTCAGTAATCGGCAGGGAAGTCAAAGATCCCCCTCCCAAATCGGGACGCAGATGAGTGGATCTCTCCAGGAGGCGTGAATGAATATAAAAGATATCTCCCGGAAAGGCTTCGCGTCCGGGAGGACGCCTGAGCAATAGAGAAACTTCGCGGTAAGCGCGCGCGTGCGATGTGAGGTCGTCATAGATGACAAGCACGTCCATGCCCTTTTCCATAAAATATTCACCCATGGTCGTTGCCGCGTAGGGCGCGACAAACTGCAGGCCGGGCGTGTCTTCACCCGTAGCCACGACAATAATACAGTTGTTCATGACGCCCCGGTCGCGCAAATCGGCGATAACTTTGGCCACATCCGCGCTCTTTTTGCCGATGGCGCAATAAATGGAAATTATGCCGGTTTCTTTCTGGTTAATTATTGTATCGATGGCGATAGCTGTTTTTCCCGTTTGCCGGTCGCCCAAAATTAATTCTCTTTGCCCGCGCCCGATGGGAATAAGGGCGTCGATAACCTTTATCCCTGTTTGCAAGGGCACGACTACCGGAGCTCTGTCCATAACCGCGGGCGCCGGCCTTTCCACGGGAAGACGCTTTACGGTGTTAATGTCGCCCAGGCCATCAAGCGGCCGCCCCAGAGGGTCAACTACTCTTCCCAAGAGGCCTTCTCCTACGGGAACGTCCAAAACGCGCTTCGTGCGATGAACTTCTTCTCCGACTTGGAGATTTTCGCTGGGGTCCAGAAGAATGACGCCAATTTCCTCAGGGTCTATATTGAAAACAAGCCCCATATAGTTTCCGGCAAAACGCACCAGTTCTTCCGCGCGGATGTTAGGTAATCCGCTGACTCTGGCGATATCGCGTCCGACAAACTGGATGGTGCCTATTTCGTATTGGCGCAGTTCCGGTTTCTGCTTTTCTAAAACCTCATCCATGGTGGAAAAGGTATCATCAAGAAATGATTTTAATTCTTGAGATTCGTTTACGCCGGCTTGCTCATTCATTTAGCTTTCCCCCTTCAAATCAGTATTTCTCTCAGGCGCTGTGTGCCTCTCTTTGTATTGTTTCCGTAAGGTTTTCGACCAGGGTTTCCAAATATTCATTGAGGCTCCAGGCAATTTTGTGGCCGTTAACTCTTAGTTCTATTCCGGAAACCACATCAGGTTGTGTCATATAACGGATGGTAAAGCCGTTGGTAATCTGTTGCTTTAATGCCTGCTCTATTTTGGTCTGAGTGTCGGTAGCGATGTCAAAAGCGCTCTGCACCACTACTTTGTTGCCTCCGCCCGTGATTGCTTTGCGGATTTCTTTGCTTTTCGCGGTATCCAGGCCCCGCACTCGCCTGATGAATTCTTCGACTATCTGCGCCTCCAAATCAGCGTTACCCAGATCCGTCAACGCTTTGCGCGCGGTGGCATAAATTTCCTTTGCCGCCCGCCCCCGCAAGTCTTGAAAGAAAGCGTCTTTTTCACGTGCCAGCATGGTCTGCCAGCGTGTTTTGATCGCGTCTACTTCTTCCCGGACTTTTTCCATAAGTTCCTTTCGCCTGGATTCAGCCGCGATGCTTGCTTCATTGAGCATCTGCTCGGATTTTTCGGCAAGCAACTGATTCTTTTTGTCGTAAAGTTCGGCCGCCTCTGTCGCCTTTGCTTTAATCTCTTTGGCTTCGCTGAAACGAGCGGCAATTTTTGCTTCGCGCTCATCCATCGCGTTAATTATTCGCCCGTAAAGAAAGCGCTTCAAAAGATAGACGAGCAAAAGAAAATTGAAGATTTGGCAAAATAAAACAAACCAGTCGATGTGCATGGATTATCCCCCCGCTTTGATAAAATGGCTCCAGAAAGGATTCGCGAAAATCACGATCATCGAAATAACAA
>DSAV01000229.1 GCA_011046295.1 Deltaproteobacteria bacterium
GGTGGACAAGCGCGTTGCCGGTGTATTTCAGTGGTTTGAAGAATAAGAACTGATGAACAAATTGCCGGATGAACACTTGATTGAAGCAGCGATTAAGCGAGATGATGAAGCGTTCATCCGGCTTGTCAGCAAATACAAACACCGGGTTATGAGCATCGCGGCGCGTTTTTCTCAAATAAGAGAAGATTTGGATGACGTTTGCCAGGAGGTTTTCATTAAGGTGTATCAGAATCTGCGCAGTTATAAAAAAGAAGTCCCTTTCGAGCACTGGCTTTCACGTATTACAGTTAACACCTGCTATGACGCGCTGCGCAAAAAGAAGCGGCAGATATCCGGCACATCATCCGTCTTTAGCCTCAAATATGATATAGCCGATATGTCAAATGAAGCGCGCCAGGCGGCGGCAGACGCTTACCATATCCTGTACCGCGGAATGTCAAAACTTAAAGCCTCTGAACAGCTTGTCATTACGCTGCTGGAGTTGGAAGACAGGTCTATCCGCGAAATTTCCGATCTCACGGGCTGGAGCGAATCAAAAGTTAAAGTTCGCGCGTTCCGGGCGAGAAAAGCTTTAAAAAAATTTTTAGAGGAAATCGATCATGAATAATAATATGGAAGAGCGGCTTCATGGCCTATTTGAAAAAGCAAAAATCGTAAGGCCTGACACGGAGAAACTCGCGGATAATTTTGAGAAGCGCCTGTTAAACCGCGTGCGCGCGAAAAGGGAAAAAGAAGCTACTTTGTCTTTCTGGAGCTGGCGTCTGGCGCCGGTCATGACGATCATTTTGTTTTTGTTTATTATCCTTAATGCCTTTATACCAGCCCGTCCGCCGGACATCCTCAGTATCATCATCAGCGGCCACGAACAAAACCAGGTAAAAAAATATTTAACAGGAGAATGACATGAAAGACGCGAAATTTATTGCCGGCGTAATCTTAATTTTTATTTTGGGCGCTTCCTGTGGCGCGCTAGGCGTCCATATCACCTACAAAATTCAGGTTGCCAAATACATGAGCGGCGACAAGAGCGCCTATCAGACAATTATCGTCAAACACCTCAACAGGAAGCTTAGCCTTGACGCTGTTCAACGAGAAAAAATCACGGACATAATAGAAGAGGCGCAATTAGAAACACAAAAGATCCGCGAGGAAGTATGGCCGAAGGTGGAAATTGTTCTGGGAACAAGCCGTTTGAGAATTAAAGAAGTATTACGTCCCGATCAGGTTGAAAAATATAATAATTTGATAAAAAAACATAAAGCGAGATCAGGCAAAACTTCATCTACACAGTGACAATATATACGCCGCGCGGCCAGAAGCTAATTTCTTTTGGAACAGCCACAAACCGAAAGGCTCTAATTTTATTCAAACCCGCCATAGAGGCTTTCTTGCATTTTATTTCCCCAACTAAATATCCGCTGATTTTTTATCAGCATTTGAATTGACAGGCTTGTCTCTTCGTTATAGAAACAGATGAATCGCTGGAAGGATTGCCGTGGCAAAAACAAAGAAGAAAGCATCTGCGCAAAAAGAGCCAAAGCCAAAGAATTGCAAAAATCTTTTTCAGAAAAGGCAGATGCAAATCATCAGCAAAGCCACTAAGCTTTTCATGAAAAAAGGCTACGCGCAGACTTCCATGCGCGATATTTCCCGCGCCACGGGCATTGATATCAGCAATCTGTATTATTTCATCAAAAACAAAGAAGAAATTCTTTTTTTGGTATTTAATATGCTGCACCGGCCGGAGCTGGAACTCTTCGAGAAAAAAGCGATAATGAGCATCGACAACCCCATTGAACAGTTAAAGGCGGTTATTCACGGACTGATCAATTCAGGCTACAGCTACGATAATGAAATCCTCCTGCTTTACCGGGAATCCAAGTCACTACCAAAACGCCTGCTTAAAGATATTCTGAAAAAAGAAAGTCTTGTCGTCTCGCAGATAGAAGATATTCTAAAAAAAGGCAAAGCGCGAAAAGTCTTTCAGGTGGAAGACACTTCGCTTACGGCAAATTTGATCGCCTACGAGCTTTCGCTGTATCCCCTGCGTAAATGGAATATGAAAAAATACACAAAAAAAGAACTCGCCGGACTGATGGAAAAAAGCATCATGAAGATGGTCACAAAATAATTTCCTCTGACTACGGAAAATAAAAAAGCCGGAATCGCTTCCGGCTTTTTTTGATAATCGCGCTTTAGCGGCGCAACCAGGGAGGGTCTTTTATGCGAGATATTTTTTCTGAACGCCTTGCAAAATACTTTCCGCTTCTTTCACGATGCCCTGCACCATGTCCGCCACTTTGGGCATATCGTTGATGCGCTGCGCGCATTCACCCGCGGCCATCATTCCTTTTTCCTTGTTGCCGTCATAAACAGCCTTGATGGATTCGATTTCGTAATTAATCAGCGCCATATCCAGGGTGGAATAATCATCGGGAGTTCCCAGAAAAACTCCGGGCGATTTTTTGAGCGTGTTTACGGCATGCTCTTCACTACGTTTGTTTTTAACCCAACGCGCGGGGCCGACAAATCCGCGGGCAACTAAAGTGCCGCGATCCCCTGCTTCCACTACCGCCTCTTTCCAGATCTGATGAAAATCGCTTTCCTGCGTGGCCAGAAAGCGCGTGCCCATCTGCGCGCCGTCGGCTCCCAGAACCAAAGCGGCGGCCAGTGTCTTGCCGTCACAGAAGCCGCCCGCGCCGCAAACCAGAGTTTTTTCGTCCGATACATCTTCCACTACAGCGGGAAGAAGAATCATCGAATGCACCGGCTCCCAGGATGTATGGAATCCGCCTTCATGGCCGGAAGCGACAATGACATCCACACCCGCTTTCTTGCAGCGCTGCGCTCCTTTCACCGAGGGCACAACGTGCATCCAGGTGAAGCCGGCGTTTTTAATCGTATCACGCCAGGGCACCGGATCGCCCGCCGATGTGAAGATAACTTTAAAATGTTTTTTCATGTCCGGATTTTCTTCGCGCACGCGAATTGCCGTTTCGATTATAATTTTCGCCTGCGGCACCATTTCCGCCGCGACCATCACGTTAATGCCGAACACGCCGCCTTTATCTTTAGTCAGGCGATACGTGCGCTTCAGAACCTTCTCCATGGCGGTGGCCATGTCATCATTGGGATCCGCTTCGGCGGTTTTGATCCAGGCGTCGTAAACGAAAGGCTGGCCTTCTTTATCAGCCAGGCCACTGGTGGAAAGAAGCCCCAGCGCGCCCGCGTTGGCCGCCGCTACTCCCAGGTTGTTGTTGGAAAACGGGCCCATGCCCGCCTGAATGATGGGATATTTGACACCCACCATCTCACAGAGTCTTGACTTGATCATACTGCTATCTCCTTAAATTTATTGCCGCGACAAACTCACGGGTTATTGATTAACGCGATTTTATACAACGAGCGTTGTAGCAATTAATGGAAGTAACACGCTTTTGTCAAGAAATATTTATGCCGGCGGCAAATAATGCTTGACAGAAAATGCCGGGCTTAATAGTTACAGTAAATACTGTAACCAATATTGAGGAGAAAGATCATAACAATGAAAACAGGCAAAATAACCGTAAACAGAGGAATTTTTAACGTCCGCGACAGGGGCACCAAAGAAGGTTTCCCATTGGTTATGCTCCATGGCTGGCCGGAGAGTTCCTATTGCTGGGAAGCAATCGAACCTTATATTGATAAATCTTTGCGCATCATCGCGCCGGATCTGCGGGGCTTAGGCGATAGCGAACGCACTTTGGATGTCAAGGCTTACCAGAAACTGGAACTGGCCAAAGACATGATCGAAGTAATTGACGCTCTCGGCATCAAAGATTTTTTTCTGGCCGGACATGACTGGGGCGGCATCGTGGCGCAGGA
>DSAV01000282.1 GCA_011046295.1 Deltaproteobacteria bacterium
GCCGCTCGCCAAAACCGAAGGAAAGGGGCTCCGGCTACGCCCTCCGCCCCTTTCCTTAAGCATAGTTAAAGCGGACATATCACTTGCTACAAAATAGGACTTTTCTATTTGCTACTAACAGGCTTATTAATCACTATATTTAATTAGATTGACAATCCACAGGGAACAACATATTTAAATCATGCGGATTTATAAGAATGAACGAAAAATTAGCCATTGGCGTTAAAAAACATCTCATCGGGCTGGAAGAAATTTTCAACAGCATAACCCACGGAACTGGGGCTTTGATGAGCCTTGCCGGGCTGGTGCTGCTGATTGTTTTCGCCAGCCTTTACGGTGAAGCCCGCCACATTGTCAGCTGTACTATTTTCGGCGTTTCTTTGGTTTTACTATACACTGCGTCAACGCTTTACCACAGTTTCCGCAAACCGCGCGTCAAATTCGTCTTTAAAATCATCGACCATTCATGCATTTACATTCTCATCGCGGGAACCTACACTCCTTTTATGCTTGTCGCGGTACGCGGAGTACTGGGCTGGACTATTTTCGGCATCGTCTGGGGCATGACTGTTTTGGGAATTTTATTTAAATCTTTTTTCATTCATCGTTTCAAAATATTTTCCACACTTACTTATATTGCGATGGGCTGGATTGCCATCTTCGCTATCAAGCCTATTTTCCAGAATCTATCAGAGGGGGCTATTTTTTGGTTAATTGCCGGAGGACTTGCCTATACTGTCGGTACTATTTTTTACGCCTGGAAAAAGCTGCCTTTTAATCACTCTATTTGGCATTCATTTGTCCTTGCCGGAAGTATCTGCCATTTCGTTGCTGTTCTCTTTTACATTATTCCTCTGAAAACATAAGCGATTTTACCTTCCAAATCATTCTTGTATTATGCCTTTGAAAATGATAGAAGGTCGCCCAAGTTAAAAAGTTTAAAAAAATAAGGGAGATAATCATGAATAAATATTTAAAATTAACTCTTTATCTAAGTTTGCTTTTGATATTTGCCGCAACCCTATGGGCAAAAGATAAATACATAGTAACGGTACTGCCCTTCTCCACGCACAGCGCGGAAAATATCGATTACCTGAAAGATGGAATCGGCAACATGCTATCTTCGCGCGTTGCCGTGCCCGGTAAGATTAATGTCACCGCGCAAAATGTCGTCCTGCAGGAAATGAAAAAAACCAAATCCAGAGATTTGAATCTCGCTGACGTGTATAAAATTGGAAAAAATCTGAAATCCGATTATGTTGTCTGGGGAAGCATAACAAAAATAGGCAGCAGCATCAGTATTGACGGAAAGCTTGTGGATATCAACGCCAACAAATCCGATGTCAATATCTTTGCTCAATCACAAAATATTGACGATGTTATGCCCAAAATAAATGATTTTTCACAAAAAATAGTTAATCATATTCTGGGAACCACACAAGCGGCGCCGGTAATAAGCCCCTCGCCCACGGGCGATGACAAAACCGCGTCTCGTCCTCTTCCTCCCGGAACTTCCCGCGAAGCGCAAATTATCGCCAGCATGAGAACCAACAAAAGAGGCACTATGACTTCCGCGATTAACACGGAATACATTAATTCTCCGGAACCGATTAACCGCCGCGGTTTCTGGTTAAGCCAGCAAATAACAACCCAATTTGTTGGTATGGATATAGGAGATGTAAACAACGACGGATCAAATGAAATCGTTGTTATCGACAGTCACAACATTTATATCTACAAAAAAGGCAATAATAAGTTAATGCTATTGGAAAAAATCGCGGGCAAATCTCATCTGCAATACATTGCTGTTGATGTCGCGGATATCAACCGCAACGGTATTCCGGAAATAATCGTCACTTCTCTTAACAATAAGACACTGGAGTCTTTTGTTCTCGAATATAACGATGGCAAATATGAGAGAATAGCTTCCAGTATTCGCTTCTTCCTTCGTGTCATCGACACCCCGTCAGGCATTCCGCTTTTGCTGGGTCAAAATTACGGTACGGACAAGCCTTTTGACACGCAAATTTATGAAATTATCTGGAAAAACGGAAAATACGTCAATGATCAGAAGATGAAAATACCCGTGGGCTTATCCATTTACGGCCTTACTATCGCTGATGTCGGCACCGGTGGTGGTGAAAAAGTTCTTGCTCTGGATGAACTGGATTACTTGTGTATTTTTGAAAAAACCAACAAACACATAACCAGAATGTTTACTATGGGATTTTCTGAAAACAAAGACTTAATATGGAGAAGCGAAGACTACTATGGCGGCAGCAATAATATTATTAGCAGCACCGCTAAAAAAAGACCGGAAGACGAATATGAAGGAAGATACTACGCTAATTTGCGTATTCTGACTTTTGACACGAACAACGACGGTAAAAGAGAAATTATCATCGTCAAGAATATCTCTTCGACCAAGCGCCTTTTTAAGCACTTCAACTTATTTACCGGCAGTGAAATTTACAACTTGGAATGGGACGGGCTGGGAATGATTGAAAATTGGCGCACGAAAAAAATCAACGGTTATGTTACGGACTACGCATTCAAGGATGTGGATAACGATGGACAGCCGGAAATTGTCCTTGCTTTGGTATTATCGACAGGGGCGTCCCTTCAAAACAGAAGCGTCATTGTAGTCTATGAATTGGAGACCGCCGAATAAGTTATTGACAAAAATTGCGCTCTTGGATATAGCCACGCTCAAATTATTTCGCGGTTATTTTATGTTTTAAGCGCAATGATCATCAGCAACCTTAGGCGGTGTAGCTCAGCTGGTTAGAGCATACGGCTCATATCCGTAGTGTCCGGGGTTCAATTCCCTGCACCGCCACCAACAATCAGGGTTTGAGCGCAAGCTCAAACCCTTTTTAATTACCTATGTATAATATGAAAGAGTCAAGAAAAACCAAGCATATTAATTTCTCACCTTCAGTTATTGTCAGAAATCCCCACTTACAGTCAATACTGGCAAGCTCAAAAATGCGCGTCCTGACTAAATCATTGTTTCTGCGTACCGCGGAAGAAATGATAGTGTCCACTTCCACAGGGTCAAGGCTGCTTGCTTTTTATTCCCGGCAGCACAATCCAAAAGGGCTGATTATTCTGCTGCACGGATGGGAAGGATCTTCTTCATCAGCTTACATGATTGAAGCAAGTTACTACTTTTATAAACTTGGATTTTCCGTCTGCCGGCTTAATCTAAGGGATCACGGCGAATCACATCATCTTAATGAGGGTCTTTTTCACGGCGCCCTCTTGGAAGAAACATTCGACGCGGTTAATTCATTAAGCAATCTTTCAGCGGGTAAGCCTGTACACCTGATAGGTTTTTCCATGGGCGGTAATTTCGCTTTGCGCATTGCCCGGAAATATTCATCTTCCCCTTATACAGCGCTTAAAAGCGTTTTTGCTATTAGTCCGCCCCTGGATCCTTACAAAACAACGCTGGCTATTGACAACGGTTATTCTTTTTATCGCCGTTACTTCCTAAACAAATGGAGGCGCTCCCTAATCAAAAAGCAGAAACTTTTCCCTCATAAATACGATTTTAGTAAAATGCTCAATGCCCGCACTTGCATGGAATTGACAGAAGCGCTGATGCCATATTTTCCGGATTTTCCAAGCTACCGTGATTACTTTAACTTATATACGTTAAAAAGTGATTTCTTCGCTGATTTACGTATTCCGGTAAAAATATTTATCGCTGAAGACGACCCGGTGATTCCCAGGGAGGATTTTGACGCTTTGGATAATAACAATTACTTAAGCATATTACGTCTGAAATACGGCGGCCATTGTGGTTTTATCGATTTATTTCCCATGCATTGCTGGTACAATAAAATAA
>DSAV01000026.1 GCA_011046295.1 Deltaproteobacteria bacterium
CCGTCTCCGGTGGAATAATATCCGTCGAATGTTTCCAGATATGAGGAAACATAAGCATCGTCTTTTTCCCAGAGCGTTGTAAGACAGCAAGGAGGCAAAGGTAGTTTGATGGCGATTGTACCTTCGGAACCGTCGGGGAGTTCCTGGCCGTTTTCGTCAAGTACCTGGACATTATAACCCGGCACGGGTTTGGTGGGCGAGCCGGCCTTTACCGGCAGATGTTCAATCCCCATACAATTGGCGGCAATCGGCCATCCCGTTTCCGTCTGCCACCAGTGGTCGATAACCGGAATCTTGAGAAAATTTTCCGCCCAGTAGTAAGTATCCGGATCAAGCCGCTCGCCGGCCAGGAAAAGATATTTGAGGCAGGAGATATCGTATTTTTTTATGAAAGAGCCGGAAGGATCTTCTTTTTTAATAGCGCGAAAAGCAGTAGGCGCGGTGAAAAGAACTTTCACCTTGTGCTCATTGATTACGCGCCAGAAAGCGCCGGGATCGGGGGTGCCGACAGGTTTGCCTTCATACATAATGGTTGTGGCGCCGTAAAGCAGCGGCGCGTAAACGATATAAGAATGTCCGACAACCCAGCCGACATCCGAGGCCGCCCAGTAGACATCGCCCGGCTCTATGTTGTAAATGTTTTTCATGCTCCATAGGAGAGCCACCGCGTGGCCGCCGTTATCTCTGACCACTCCTTTGGGAATGCCGGTCGTGCCGGAGGTGTAGAGGATGTAGAGAGGATCGGTTGCGGCAACGGTAACGCAGGGCACGGGCTTTGCGCTCTGCAAAGCTTCTTCCCAATCGAAGTCTCTGCAGGGAGTCAGTTCGGCTTTAACCTGCGGGCGTTGAAAGATAAAACATTTTTCCGGTTTATGTTTGGATAGCTCGATTGCTTTGTCTAAAAGCGGTTTGTAGGGAATTGCGCCTTTTGGTTCTATGCCGCACGTCGCCGAAAGAATAACTTTGGGCTTGGCATCATCTATTCTTATCGCCAGCTCATTGGGCGCGAAACCGCCGAACACAACCGAATGCACAGCGCCGATGCGCGCGCAGGCAAGCATCGCATAGAGCGTTTCCGGAATCATCGGCATGTAAATTATTACGCGCTCGCCTTTTTTAACGCCGGCATTGGCCAGCATGCCGGCCACGAGCGAGACGTTATCAAGCAGTTCGCCGTAGGTTATTTTTTTCACGATGCCGGTGACGGGGCTGTCATATATTATCGCCAGCTGATCTTTCCTGCCGCTCTCAACATGCCGATCAATCGCGTTGTAGCAGGTATTCATCTGTGCGCCTTCAAACCACCGGTAAAATTGCGGTTTGGGGCTGGAAACAACACTGTCCCATTTTTTTACCCAACTGACAGCCGCGGCGGCGTCCGCCCAGAATCCATCCGGGTCGGTTAGGGAACGGTTATATGCTTCATCGTAAGAACGGTACTTCATTTTTTTCCTCCAACTGCTTTTACTGAATTATTTTTACTCGCCAAACATGATTTTGGCGACATCATGGATTTTTCCGTCTTTGATAACTAAAGAGGGCCGACGGCAGGCCTCGATTTTTTTCAGTGGATTTTCTTTGAGGATGACCATATCGGCGATTTTTCCGGTATCAACCGTACCGATTTTATCCACCATACCGATTATTTTGGCGTTGTTAAAAGTGGCCGAGCGCAAAACTTCCGCGTTGGAAAAACCGACGCGCCCCAGCATTTCCATCTCGCGCCATAATGTTCCGTGATAAGTGAACGGCACTCCCGCGTCCGTGCCGCAGCCGATGACAATTCCCGCGTCTTTCATCGCCAGCAAATTTTTGGGGCCGGTCAGCATAACGCTGAAATAGATTTCGGGATTGGCCATGTATTTTTTATTTTTATACAGATTTTCGCAGCCGTATTTTTTGTAGTTTGCCAGATGCGCGAGATTAGCTTTGTGAATTGACAGTTCCGTAAATTGCGCGAGATTGGAATCTATATACTTGCGCCGCTCCGCTATTTCCTGCTCGATAAAATCCGTGCGGAATTTTTTTGGCAGTTCATCGTAGGCCTCCGGCGCGGCCATCATCTGCACAACACTCATCGTCGGGACGGTGGCAATTTTCTTTTTCGCCATTATAAATATTTCTTGCTCCGTCAATAATTCGTTGATGGAATGCTCAATGGAGTTGAGGCCAAACTGCAGTGCGCGGTCAAAACCGAATTTGGTGTGAATATGCCCGGCCGTGGCCAGATTGTTTTTTTGCGCGAAATCAAAAATTGTTTTTAAATGCTCATCGGTGTAGGCGGGAATTTTGCCTTTGCCGCACAAAACCGATATTTTATCCATTGTAAGTTTAACAAACGATGCCCCGCCCGCGGAGTTTTGACGCATTTTTTCTTTTAGCTCTTCTGTATCTTTGAACCACATATTGGAATGACCGGTAAAGGCCATAACCAAACCGGCCAGGATGCTAATTTCACCGGGATCGATATCCGGATGGCCGCCTTGAATATTGGTGAAAGAATTGCAGTAAACAACGCGCGGCCCGATAAGTTCGCCTTTTTGAATTTGCGACAGATTCGCGTGCAGAATCTTAGGCAGCGCGCCCATATCGCGAATGGTGGTTACGCCTTGCCTCATCTGCTGGACAAAATTTCTCTTGAGCTGGGTTAAGACATCCAAAAGAAGTCTGGCGCTAAGTTCAGAAGCGCCGGGCATGGTAATGTGGCAGTGCGCGTCGATCAGGCCGGGCAGAACATACTGATTTTTTAAATTCACCACCATATCGCCTTCGCGCGCGTCAGGCGCCAATGAGGAAACAGAGCGAATGATCCCGTCGCGCACAGCGATGGTCTGGTTACTGAAAATGAGACCCCGGACAACATCGATAACTTCCGCGTTGGTCAGATACAGCGTTTTTCCCGCCGGCGCGCCGGTTGGCTGGTATTGGGGAATGGCAGTAAACCCGGTTAGATTAGGTAAAGACAAAAGCGCGGCGGATAAAGCGGCATTTCGCAATAATTCTCTGCGGGTAAGATTAAAAGTATTTTTATTCATAAACGTACTGCCGGTGTTAAATTTATCTTAAACTTACAAACGATGCAATATTTATATGTTGAGGCGGCGCTAAAATAATGATAGGGAGCGGACAAATTCGCCGTAAGGATGAAAAATGCCCAAAAACCTTCGTGAAGTTTATAACGGATTTGCCGCGACTTATGAACAAAACAGGGGGCTTTTTGACATGACCGGGGTGCTGGGTCATTTTTATGAGGCGCTTTCCATTAAAAAAGGCAAGCTGCTTGATCTGGGCTGCGGGGCGGGCGAGCCATTCGCTCGTTTTTTTGCGGATAACGGCTGGCAGGTAACCGGCGTGGATTTTTCTGAAAAGATGCTCACGATGGCGGCAAAATATGTTCCCGAGATGAAAACCGTTTGCCAGGATATGCGCGATGTCGATTTTGCGCCCCGGAGTTTCGATGCCATCACGGCAGTTTACAGTCTGTTTCATGTACCGAGGGCCGATCACCAGATTTTATTTGAAAAAATGCATCGCTGGCTAAATCCTAAAGGCTGCCTGCTTTTCACCTACGCGACAAAAGAATACACAGGCTACGATGAATTTGACGGTTATAAGGAATTTCTGGGAGAAAAGTTATATTACAGCCACAAAACCCCGAAAGATCTGTATAAGGATTTAATCAATGCGGGGTTCAAAATATTATCTGCCGATTACCGCGCCATCGGCGGCGAAACATTCCTATGGGTTACAGCAGAAAATGATTGATATAAAGTCTTGAAATATTTTTCTAATCACACTAGAGA
>DSAV01000145.1 GCA_011046295.1 Deltaproteobacteria bacterium
TAAGCGCCCGCCTCCGAGACGGCAGCCACCATTTTAGGGCTGTTAAACATGCCGATCGGCCCCTGAATAATGGGGTAGCGGCTACCAAGCATTTTGAGCAATTCCGGCATAAAAACCTCCTTAATGTTTAATTAATTTCTCTGCATACATTGAGATTAGTTTTTTTAAGAATAGCTTTTACCGTTTCTGTATGATCGCCTGGAAAAAATCAGCAAAAAAACCTTGCTCATTTATTTGTACATTAGATTAATCATTTAATTGTTGTTTAACAATGATTATCTTCTGAACTGATTATTCAGTGTGGTCAAATACCTGAACTCTGTTTCGCCCCATTTCTTTTGCTTTATAGAGCACCTTGTCGGCCAGTTCAACAAGAATGTTCTGGTTGAGACCCGGCCTGGGTATCAGACTGGCGATACCGATACTGACCGTTACATAAGATGCTGCCCGTGAATGATTATGAGGAATTTTTTCCCGTTCAACGCCCTTACGAATGTTTTCCGCCAACTGTGTGGCGTTCTCCTGAAGTGTGTTCGGAAGCAATACGACGAACTCTTCCCCGCCATAACGGGCGCAGATATCTTGAGGACGGCGGATAGCCTGACGCAGAACGGCGGCTATTTTCCGAAGACAATCATCCCCCGCCTGATGGCCGTAATGATCGTTGTAAGGTTTGAAGTCATCAACATCGAGAAAAAGCAGAGACAATGAAGACCGATAATTAACAGCCATTTTCCATTCCTCGGCGAGGCAGATATCAAAGTGCCTCCTGTTGGCCAGGCCGGTCAGGTCGTCAGAGGAAGATAGTTGTTCCAGCTGTGCTTTGGTTTTTTTCAGCCTAATTGCCTCTATTTCTTTCAGAAGTTCGCGCAGGTAATCCACGCGCCGGTCATTTTCCATCTGATAGTTGGCAATCAGACTAATTATGATCGCGGATAATAATACGACGCTGCTGTTGATCATCACTGGCGGCGGCATTTGTTCAATACTGCTTACTGCCAGAACATACAAGAGGAAGGTCAACCACGAAACACCGAATGCATGCCAGAATCTGAGCCTGACGACAATATTGCCGAACATGACAATCAGGATAATGCCGGTGTGATAGTGCACCACATTTGGATGATGGCTAAGTTCCAGAATCACAAGAATACTGGCTGAGGCAATCAAAACAAGAAAGTCGGTTATGAAGTCGATAAAACGGGCAAATATCGGCAAACGCATTAAGAGCAGGCAAATAATCATCAGGGGAGTAAAAATGACCAAACGTATTTTCCAGGCGGTCAAATAGATATCAGGCAGCATTTCCCGGTCGGTAAAAAGAAAGAGATTGTATATGAGAATGGCGATGATGCCCAAAATGAAAAAACGTTTCCTGCGGGACTCAAGGGTGTCGGCAAGAAATATCTGTTCTATGCGGCGCGGAAAAATAAGAAACGAAAAGCCTTTTGCCTGGCACTTTTCTATTTCCGGACCCAGGTTAAGAAGGTCTTCGCAATGATTATTATCTTTCACTTTAGTGGCCACGGCATAACCTGCTACTTTTGTTTTTTCTCAGAAATAATTACCGAATATTACTTCCCTGTATATCTAGGTTTGCGTTTCTCCAAAAAAGCTTTTACCGCCTCGGCGTGGTCGCTCGTCCGGGATGCCGCAAATTGATACAAGACAGACGCATTCAGCGTCTGTTCCAGCGGCAGCGAGCCCAATTCGTTAATCGCGCGTTTCATTATCTTGATGGAGGCGGGGCCTTTTGCCAGCCGCGCGGCAAGTTTTTCCGCGGCAGGCATCAGCTCGCCTTCGGGAACAACCTGTTCGACAAGTCCGATGCGCAGTGCCTGTTCGGCATCAATCAGCTCGCCCGTGTAGCACATCATTTTAGCTCTGCCCATACCAACCAGCTTGGGAAGCACACACATACCAGCTTCCGGCACCAGCCCCATCCGGACAAAAAACTCTCCCATCTGCATCGTGTCCGCCGCGATTCTGATATCACACATGAGCGCCAATTCCATGCCCGCGCCCAGCGCGAAGCCGTTGATCGCGGCAATGGTCGGTTTTTCCACATTGTAAACTCTCATGTACATTTCACACAACGGATTAAAATATTCTTTGAATTCGATTGCCGACTTGTCTTTCAACGGCTTAATGTCTTCTTCCACGTCGCCGCCCGCGGAAAAATTATCACCCATGCCCGTGAAAATCAGGGCGCGCACGCTTTCGTCATTTTCTATCTCAAAAAAAGCTTCCTGAAGGCTTAGAAACAAATCCGGGCTTAACGCGTTTAATTTTTCCGGCCGGTTAAAGGCGATGATTGCGTAGTTATCTTTCCTGGTTAAAATGCAATTGCCGATCACTTTCTTTTCTTCAGTCATACATCCCCCCTTCATGAAACAATGTCCGGTAATGATTTAGACCCGTTCGAATATCGTCGCCGGCGCCTGGCCTCCGCCCGTGCAAAGGGTTACTAAAGCGTATCTTGCTTTTCTTCTGTGCAGCTCATGAATCGCCGTAATACTCAGACGACAGCCGGAATTGCCTACCGGATGCCCCAGCGCCATCGCGCCGCCGTTGACGTTGAGCTTATCCATATCCGCTTTCAATTCCTTGGCCCAGGCCAGGGGAATCGGGGCGAAAGCTTCATTTACTTCAAAAATATCAATGTCTTTCATCGCCATACCGGTTTTGGCCAAAATCATCTGCGTGGCCGGAATGGGACCGGTAAGCATCAATTCAGGGTCTGATCCTACTACAATATTAGCAACAATTCTCGCCAATGGCTCCAGCTTCAGTTCCTTGATTTTTCTCTCACTCATCAGGATAACAGCGGACGAGCCGTCGGTAATCGTGCTGGATAAACCCGGCGTCATCCATTCGGTATTGGGTAATATCTTTAAAGCTTCGAGTTTTTGTATTGTGGTATCCGGCCTGATGGTTTCATCCGTATCTCTCGTTATTTCACCACCGTCTTTTTCCAGTCCTTTCATCGGCATTATTTCTTTTTTAAAACGTCCTTCAAGCGTAGCTTTATACGCTTTTTGGTGACTGGCAACCGCGAATTGCTGACATTCGTCTTTGGTAATGCCGAACTTATTCGCAATTTTCTGGGCGGAACCTATCTGGTCGGGCATGCCGTATTTTTCCAGATAGCCTTTGGTAACCGGATGATTCATGGGCTGTCCGTTATATAAAGTTCCGTTCATATCGGACATAATCGTGTATTTGGACATCAGCTCGCAGCCGCTGGCGATAACCACATCCGCGTCACCCGCTGCGATCATCATGTGCGCCATTTGAATCGCCGTAAGAGAACTGCCGCACTGCCGGTTGACGGTAACGCCGGGTGTTTTTACGGGCAGCGTTGACGAGAGGATGCCCATCCGCGCAAGATTAAAACCCTGCTCTCCCAACTGATAAACACACCCGGTAATTACTTCTTCGACAAGCGCCGGATCAAGATTGATTCTCGCCAGAGATTCATCCAGCGCCGCCGCAAGAAGTTCCGGCGCGCACCACCCGCGCAAATAGCCATTGTTTTTCCCCACCGGTGTTCTGGCCGCGCTGACAATAAATACCTCTTTCATGAATGCCTCCCGCTTATGGTCATATTGCTTATTTTAAGCACCGCGCAATTAACGCGGGTTTCTATAATATTAGGCACTCTCCCCCTTTTAGCGCAACACTTGTAGGTATACATCACAAGGTTTTTCCCAGTTCAAGATTTTTCTCGGTCTCCCATTTAACATATTCTGGACTTTTTTAATCTCGCGGCGGCTA
>DSAV01000173.1 GCA_011046295.1 Deltaproteobacteria bacterium
TCCTAATGTTGAATATTTATTCTACGTCGGCTGTTCCGGTTCTTTTGATGACCGCGGCAAAAAAGTTTCTTCCGCTTTCGCGAAAATCCTGCAGGCGGCGGACGTGAGCTTTGGCATCCTGGGCAACGAGGAAGGATGCTGCGGCGATTCGGCGATGCGCGGCGGCAATGAGTATCTCTTCCAAACTCAGGCGCAGGCCAATATCGAAATAATGAACGGTTATGGCGTGAAAAAAATCATCGCCATCTGTCCGCACGGCTATAACGCGCTGAAAAAGGATTATCCGAACTTCGGCGGAAATTTTGAGGTCTATCATCACACGGAAATTATCGCTGACCTCCTAGCCAAGGGAAAAATAACTCTGAAACAGCCTTTGGCTGGATCGTTTACTTATCATGATTCTTGTTTCCTCGGGCGTTACAACGACATTTACAAACAGCCCCGTCAGATTCTCAAATCCATCGGTGGCGTAAAGCTGGTGGAAATGGATCGCAATTTAAACAAGAGCTTCTGCTGCGGCGCCGGCGGAGCGAGAATGTGGATGGAAGAAGAAGGCGAACGCATCAACAACATGCGCACTGATCAGGCCGCGGCGACCAACGCGGGAACCGTGGCGGTTGCCTGTCCCTTCTGCCTGACCATGTTCTCTGACGGCATCAAGGACAGAAACTTATCGGAAAAAATGGTGGCTTTAGACATTTCAGAAATTGTTCTCAAAGCCATGGGCGTAGAAGAATACAAGGCTCCCGAAGAAACTTGCAGAGTCTGATATGACTTTGTGACATAATTGAAAAAAGCCCGCCTGATTTTTTATCGGCGGGCTTTTTTGTGGAAAAAACACTTAAAGTGAGGTAACTAAATTCATCCTATCCCGTTTTCTGTATCCTCCGCTGGCGGAGGTGTCACGAAGTGACGGAGGTGGAAATGAATAAAGCTTCGCATTACAATTACGCTTATAATAAAAATCTGCAACCTCTGGCGAAGCGACTCAGAAATAATTTTACAAAGGCTGAGGCGTCTTTATGGAAATACGTTTTGAAATCAAATCAATTAAGAGGGTATCAATTCAGGAGACAGCGGCCTGTCTTGAATTACATAGCTGATTTTCTCTGCAAAGAATTGATGCTGATTGTGGAAGTTGACGGAATCACGCATGATAATAATGCAGCAATTAATAAAGATAAACAGCGTGAAAATAATCTTGCTAAAGCCGGATTTAAAGTTGTTCGGTTTACTGACGAAGAAGTGTTGAAAAATATTGCTGGAGTTAAAGCCGCATTGGAAAGCATTATCAATGAAATAGAAAAATCCACCCCCTTAATCCCCCGCCAGCGGGGGACAGTGGAAAAAATAGTGTAAGGCAAAAAATGCCTTTCCTCCGCTGGCGGAGGTGTCAGTCCAGCGTATGCCGGATGTCACGAAGTGACGGAGGTGGAAAAAAGGCTAAAGTCCGAAGGCTGAAGGTGAAGCCCCGCTACGCGGGGCGGAATCCGGCAGGGAACCCCAGTGTATGCAGGGGATGCCGGACTAAATGCTGAAATTATTTTCCCCCTCTGGGTCGTACCTCTTATTATCCCCCTCTGGAGGGGGCGCAGGGGGGAGGAAATTAACGAAGCGCTATTTTTGCAAAAAAATCCACCCCCTTAATTCCCCCGCCGGCGGGGGACAAGAAAAATAGTCCGAACAACCAAAGGAGCTTGAATGTCATTACATCTGAAAAAATTAAAATATTTTCACGGCAGAAAAGGCCCGTTGCTTTTGATCATCATGGACGGTATCGGCATCGGAAAACCCGATGAAACCAATGCCGTCTGGCTGGCCAATACACCTAACCTTGATAAATTATTCAAATCAGAGCTTTACACTGAGCTCAGAGCCCACGGAACAGCGGTCGGCCTGCCTTCGGACGATGATATGGGCAACAGTGAAGTGGGGCACAACGCTATCGGCGCGGGCCGTATCTTTGACCAGGGCGCGCGTCTCGTCAACAGGGCGCTTAAAAGCGGAGAAATCTTTAAAACAGAAGCATGGGAGACAATCGCCAAACGCGCGCGAAACGGCGGAACGGTTCATTTTATCGGACTTTTGTCCGACGGCAATGTTCATTCACATATCGAACAGCTTTATATCCTGATCGATAAGTGCGCCGAGCTGAATTTCCCGAAAGTAAAAATTCACACTTTGCTGGACGGCCGCGATGTGGGAGAGCGCACGGCGCTGGATTATCTTCTCCCCACGGAAGAAAAACTCAGAAATATTTCCAAGCAGAAAAGCCTTGACTACGCCATCGCCTCCGGCGGCGGCCGGATGAAAGTTACGATGGACAGATATAATTCCGACTGGAATATTGTCAAGCGCGGCTGGGAAGCGCATGTTCTGGGCAAGGGCAGAATGTTTCGTTCCGCGTCACAAGCCGTAAAAACTTTTTACGAGGAAGACCCGAAAGCGACGGATCAGTACCTGCCCGAATTTGCCGTCATGGACAGCACAGGCAAACCCAAAGGCACAATCAAAGACGGGGATACCGTGGTTTTGTTCAACTTCCGGGGCGACCGCGCCATCGAGATATCGCGGGCGTTCACCGAAAAAGATTTTTCTGAATTTGACCGCGGGCCGCTGCCGGACATTTTTTACGCGGGCATGATGGAGTATGACGGCGACGCGCATATCCCGCCGGATTTTCTCGTTCAACCTCCGGCAATTGACCGTGTCGTTACCGAGTATCTTTGCGCGATGGAAGTAAAATCTTTCGCCGTTTCCGAAACTCAAAAATACGGCCATGTGACATATTTCTGGAACGGCAACCGCTCTGGCTATATCGATGAACGCTTGGAAAAATACGTGGAGATACCTTCGGATAGGATTGAGTTTGATAAGGCGCCGCGGATGAAAGCAAAAGAAATAACAGGAACGGTAATTGATTTACTAAAAAGCGGCAATTACAAATTCGGCAGGCTTAATTTTCCCAACGGCGACATGGTCGGCCATACCGGTAGAATGGACGCGGCCATTGTTGCCGTCGAGACTGTGGATCGGCGCGTAGGAGAACTGATTAATATTATTAATGAATTAGGAGGAATCGCTGTCGTTACCGCCGACCACGGCAACGCGGATGAGATGTTCACGCTCGACAAAAAAGGCGACAAATCCGTAAAAACCGCGCACAGCTTAAATCCTGTCCCTTTCATTATTTATGATCCTTTGTATCAGGGAGAATACCGTTTGGTGGATTTAAAAGAAAAAGGTTTATCGAATATCGCGGCGACACTGCTCAATCTTCTGGGCTACGAAAAACCTCAAGATTATGACCCATCATTGATTGAAATGATTTCTGGCGGTAAGAAATAAAGACCGAAGGCGAAGTCCCGCGAATGCGGGATGAAAAGAGGAATCCCGCAGCGAAGCCCAGCGCATGCAGGGAATGCGGACTGAAGGTGAAGCGCAACTTCGTTCGTGAAGCGTATCTCGTTAAGCGCTTGCCCTCTTTGCGTCATTGCGAACGCCACGCAAGCGGCGTGAAGCAATCTCATAAACAAAACGTGGTAACCGGAGATTGCCGCAGGCTGCGCTTTCGCAACGACTGCGCCGGATTGCCGCACGCACTATCGTGCGTTAGCAATGACAAATGAGGGTTGCGACACAGTCTTGAATGACGGATGTCGCGAAGCGACGGAGGTGGAAAAAAGGGAAAAAAGGTTGAAGGCGAAGCTCCGCTTTAGCGGAGCGAAGTCCCGCGAATGCGGGATGAAAGGCGGAA
>DSAV01000124.1 GCA_011046295.1 Deltaproteobacteria bacterium
ATAGATGAGGTGATCAAGAGAATCGAAAATATACAGGACACCGATACGTCATTGAAAAAAGCAGCATAAAATAATGGGGGCCACTAAAATAATTTCAACTAAAAAATTGACATGCTCAAGAACTTTCAAACGGACACGATTATTTTCGTACTGCTTCCGGCAAACCGTTATCCACCGGAGAAAAGATTGAATGCGCTGAAAAAGCGGGAAACCAATCAATAGTTCATGGATATATCGTTGATAAAATCATTCCGAATACGCGAGTTCATTATTCGTCAAAGCCATCTTTAGTCAAAATCAGACTACCGTGGGCTATTATTGATAGTAAAAGCAATACTTACGTCTGGTATGACTTTGATACAGACAACCAGGGGAAAAGCTTAATCAGATTAACTATTGGCATTCAGTTTCAAAATTTGTTTTAGAAATTATTTTCTCAACTATTTATGGGAATATTGCCTTGGAAAAAGCATTGTATTGAGGAAATGAAAGGTTTAAAGCAAATCTTAGAAAGAACTGATAGCGAGAAAACCAAACCCTGACAAGTTGTTCCACCCGATCGCAGTCCGCTACGCGGCTCCGGGTAAGCTTTTCATTAACTTTTAAATAAGGATATTTTATATGTTCGGAGCAATTGCGAGAGATGTAATAGGATCGGTATATGAGCATCGCAGTATTAAAACCACGGATTTTCCGCTGTTTCATAATAATTCACGTTTCACTGATGATACTGTTTTGACAATAGCTATTGCTGATGCCATTTTAAATCAAACAGATTATGCCAAATCTCTTAAATTTTTTGGGCGTAAATATCCGGATGCGGGTTACGGAAGCACTTTTATTGAATGGTTATTTGAACCGGAAAGCAAGCCCTATAACAGTTGGGGTAACGGTTCTGCCATGCGGGTGAGCCCCGTAGGTTTTGCTTTTTCAACGGCTGAATCAGTGTTATCAGAAGCGAAAAAAAGCGCTGAAGTTTCTCATAATCATACAGAGGGAATCAAAGGCGCACAGGCCACGGCATTGGCTGTTTTTTTGGCGCGAACAGGAGAAAGTAAAGAAAACATCAGAAAAGAAATCCATGAACGATTTGGTTATAATCTTAAAAGGACAATAGACGACATCAGGCCAAATTACAGGTTTGACGTTTCATGCCAGGGTTCAGTTCCGGAAGCTGTCATTGCTTTTCTTGATTCAGCCAGTTATGAGGACGCTGTCAGAAAAGCAGTATCATTAGGCGGGGACAGTGATACATTAGCTTGTATCGCCGGCGGAATTTCTCAGGCATTTTATAAAAAAATCCCAACAGAAATTGTTATGGAAGTTAGGAAAAGATTGCCTCAAGAGTTTTGGGAAATTATCGACAAATTCAATACAAAATATATGGTCAGCTAATCCGTCAATCGAACGGTCCCGGCCATTACCGTGCCGTTTATTTCAGCGTTCTAAAAACTCTAAATCCTGGAGAATCTCCCGGGCTCTTTGTGCCTCGTCAGCTTTCACCAAAAGCCTGGCGTAGGCGCCGGCAGCGATAAGCATGGATGGATTATCGCCCTGAAAATAATAAGTGACGCCTTCACCCTCCATAACTGATTTTATAAAAGCGACTTCGCCCTGATTGTAAGTGGAATAAACTTCCACAAACTCGATGTCTGAGGGATCATCCATGTGCTCCTCCGGCAGATAGTCCACAAGGTCCACGCCGCAGTCGGCGCATTTGTAAAATCCTTCTCGGTATTCACTTTTGCATTTGGGGCAAAACATCAAAATCTCTCTTTCTTTTACTCACGATTTACTTTGTCAGTTTAATGATTACCGTGGGGTCATCCCAGGCAAAATAATTCTTCTCGGATGATTCCACCAGATTGATGATATTTTTCGCGCTGTCGGTGAGAATAACGGTGGATGTTTCAAAAGACATTTCTCCGCTGATCTGTTTTTTGTTGTCTATCTTTCCTTTTATTTTGCGTTTTTTAACCGCTTCGGCAAAAGGGTCATTCGCCGTATGCCAGAAAATAATTCTATTATCTTCTATGCTGATTCTGCCCCACAGATATTCCGGCTCTTTGTCGCTTTCTTCCGGCAGCATGTTGAAATACAGCCATTTCTTTCCTTTCATGATTTTAATCGTGGCTTTTTCGATATCTTCTTTATCTTCGAGAAAAATAATTTTTATCATTCCTTTTTCGGCATCCAGCGTTTTGATCATCATGGCGCCGTCCTCATTAATCCAGGTGCCGTCTATTTTTTGCGCGTCGAGTGTGTAATCCTCCAGGCCGACGATATTTTTGGAAACAACGGGGCATCCCGCGAGCATCGCCGCAAACAATATTAATGAAAGTATTTTTGTCTTTTTCATTTGATTTCTCCTTGTGAATAAAAAATCGGCGGCGTTTATATAAAATTAAAGTCTTTAAGAACTACTTCTAATTGATTCACGACGGCAGTAATATTATATAAATTATTTTTCGCCAAGAGCTTCCAGGTCTGCCTTATCTTTCAATCTGTCTGTGGCATGCTTGTTGGCAATATATTGCTCTTTGCCCAAAAAAAATACAGAAACGTTTCCATAAACACCCGCCTGTTTTCCTCGATCCGCTTCTTCCCAGCTAACTCCGGTTATGGAAGTAGCAATATCTACACGCACCGGCGGATGGCCTAACTGAACCACATGATCAGGTTTTTGAAAATCATCAACGCTCAGGTTAACAGAACCAAACCCAAAATCTTTCAATGCGGATAATATTTTTTTTGCGTTTTCCGGAAGAGGCCGCACGAGTATATCAATATCTCCGGTAAAACGCGGCGCGCCGTGAAAGGCAAGCGCGTAGGCTCCGATAATGATGTATTCAACTTTGTGAACGTTGAATAACTCTAGCAACTCTTTGAAGTCTTGCTGTATTTCCATAATTTACTTTCCGTAAATAATCGACTGTGGCTATCCGTTCCTGAGAAGGGCGGCTCAACCAGTAGAGGACTTCGTCTTTAACTAATTGCGGGTCGTCAATTCTGGTTTTCTTGACAATGTTTCTGTTCATTTTCATGGTAAATATTTATCATAAATTCAGGCGAATTAACACTATTCTTTCCTGTTCAATGCGCTTCAAATTACTTAAGAAATATTGTTTTATTTTGTGACAAACAAACTGCCTGTGTTAGTAGCAAATAGAAAAGTCCTATTTTGTAGCACATGATTTGTCCGCTTTTACCATGCTTTAAGGAAAGGGGTTTAATTCTATGGCTTTCGCTTTCCTTCGATTTTGGCGAGCGGCGGACTTACGCTGCCTTTTCTTTTTTCTTGTTTTTCAGGTTTCCCTTCTCATCATAATCAGCCAGTTTACGTGGGCCATGGAAAATCGCCAAAGAGCCGTCCATATAGCGGTGAACATTGACCTTTGCACGAACATAATGACAGCGGTACTTATTCGGCGGAATCTGGAGCGTTATACCCTCAAAACTGATGCAGTTATCCGGGGTGACACTTCGTTCATGATGTTCACAGAGAATATCCTCAAGATGAGCTCCGATCCAGGGAATAAATGCCGATCCTTCTTCAGAAGATTTTTGTTTAAACTCCTTATTGTGAGCCGGCAGATAGACCTTTTTGATATAACGATTGGCCGCTTCCATCGTGGTAATGTTGTGCAGGGCAAGCTCTTTTACGAGTCTGTCCTGATGCGTCCGAAACATCCTTTCGCTGCGTCCTCTGGCTTCCGGAGAATAGGCGGGAATCATGGTAATCCCCAACTGCTGCA
>DSAV01000076.1 GCA_011046295.1 Deltaproteobacteria bacterium
ACAGGGGAATGCTCAAATCGGCAATAAATTTTCAAGTCGGTAACTCGTGTAATTAGCATTTTTAATAAATAAATTCTTTATGTTACTTGGTGTTAAATAATTCTATTCCGGACAGTAGTGCATTTAAATGATGATACAATGCGCCGAAATATCGCCTTTGGATTGCCCGATGACGAAATTGATGAAGCTCTGGTATGGGAGGCCATCCGCGCGTCGCAACTGGAGGAATTTGTCCGCGAACTGCCTAAAGGCCTGGATACGGTAGTCGGTGAGAAAGGAACGCGCCTTTCCGGCGGGCAGAGACAACGCATCGGCATCGCCCGCGCTCTTTACGGTAATCCCCCGGTGCTGATTATGGATGAAGCTACATCCGCGCTGGATAATATTACGGAAAAATACGTCATTGCCGCGCTGGAAAAGTTGCGCGGCGACCGCACCATTATCATCATTGCCCACCGGCTGACAACAGTGCGTAACTGCGATGTCGTTTATCTTATGAATAAAGGCCGGGTATTGGAACAAGGTAGCTATGAATATCTGCTGGAAAAAAGCAGCGAGTTTCGGAAAATGAATCTTTTAGAGTAACGCAATGATTCTCCGTTTGTATAAACTGCCGGGCAATAAATATTTAGCCCGATAAATTATATAATTATCAAGGTCTTCCGGATGAGGCTTTAATTTGGCATGGGCACGAAACCCTGGAAACTTATACAAGTCGCTCAATGTTTTTTCGTTGTCATGCGGTCTGGCTATCCGAGATCTGAAAACGTGTCAATTTTTAAAGAGCATTATATGTGTTCTTACAAATACTTATACTTGTTTTGCTGTACTAAAAACCCAGAAGAGCCTATAAAATGAAAGCAAGCAAGGCTACTTCATAAATGTCCGCGTCGTTTCAGCAGAGCTATAGTTCAAATTTCTTTGAACAAAGTATCCAATAAGACTTAAACATTTATTATTTAACCAAGATTATAAACGGATGTCCCCCGAATATTTTGTGGACGAGATTGACGCCGATATCAGTGGAGCAAAAAGTCGTTGATTTTTAGCCGATAATGTTCCACCTTATTGTCGCCAAAAATTTATAAACGGCAATAAAAAATAAACGGAAGAGTCGTAAAATATTTTATAAGGAAGTTTATAACGAAATGGTCCTACGTACGCAGCTTAAAAATCCCAATTTCTATTTTATGGTTTTATGCGACGCGCTGATCTTTGCCATCGCGCTTATTTCGGCTTACATGTTTCGTTTTGAGTTTTCGCCTCACCCGTTTTACAAGGCGCAAATGCTCAAGATGCTTGTCTGGGTTGTTCCCTTTAAAAGCATCGTCTTTATCGCCATGGGGATGTACAGCAGCATGTGGCGCTATACGAGTATTCGTGATTTCTGGCTGCTGGCGCGCGCCAGCGCTTTGGCCACGTTACTCATCATGTTTTTTATTCTTTACGCATACCGGTTTGAGAATTATTCCCGAGTGGTATTTATTGCCGATGGTCTTTTCACATTTCTTCTTACGGGCGCGGCGCGGATGGCCGTGCGCTCATTTTTTTCCGCCTCCGGTTCCAAGTTCGGGCAAACCGCAAATGTCAAACATCATAAAAAAAGGGTGCTGATTATCGGCGCGGGCGATGCCGGAGAAAAAATACTTCGGGAAATCTTAGATAACTATAAGCTGGATTATCAAGTTACAGGTTTCATTGACGATGATCGGGCAAAAAAAGGCCGCTCTATTCATGGCGTGCGGGTTTTGGGTTCTGTTGATGATATGGCGTATATTCTGGAAAGAAAGGATATCAGAGAGATTCTTATTGCCACACCGTCGGCCAGCGGCGACCAAATCAGGCGCATTGTTGAAGTCTGTGGGCGTTGCGATATTCCTTATAAAATATTGCCCTCGATGGGAGGATTGATTGACGGACGCGTCAGCGTGAAAGTTTTGCGCGATATCAGTTATGAAGATCTTCTGGGACGGCCGGAAGTTAATCTGAACATTGAGGAAATTCGACACTATCTGGACGGAAAAACGGTTATGGTTACCGGATGTGGCGGTTCCATTGGTTCCGAATTATGCCGCCAGATTATCAAATATACACCTCGTTTCCTTGTTATGCTTGATTCCAGCGAGCCGAACCTGTTTCAGATTCAGATGGAAGTGCAAAATGAAAAATCCTTTGGGGCTTTTCAGGTCGTTTTGGGGAGTGTTCAGGACGAAAAATTAATGGAAGAAATATTTGCTAGATATAAGCCGGAAGTGGTTTTTCATGCCGCCGCCTATAAACATGTACCGATGCTGGAGAAAAATCCATGGGAGGCTGTTTCTAACAATGTTATCGGCAGTCGCACGGTCATGGAGATGGCCGTCAAGCATTGCGTGGAAAAATTTGTTTTGGTATCGACGGACAAAGCTGTGCGCCCGACAAATGTTATGGGCGCCACTAAAAGAGTGGCGGAATTGGTTATGCAGTCGCTGCGGGGTAACAGAACGCGGTTTATGGCGGTACGTTTCGGCAATGTTGTCGGTTCATCCGGTTCGGTTGTGCCTCTTTTCCGGCGGCAGATTGAACAGGGCGGGCCGGTAACAGTGACGCATCCGGAAGTAAACCGTTACTTTATGACCATTCCGGAAGCGGCGCAGATGATCTTACAGGCGGGCGCCATGGGGAAAGGCGGAGAAGTTTTTATATTGCGCATGGGAACGCCGGTTAAGATTGCAGATATGGCGCGCGATTTGATTCGTCTTTCGGGCAGGGAGCCGGATGTTGATATCAAAATCGTGTATACAGGTTTGCGCGACGGCGAAAAACTGTATGAAGAGCTTATTTCCGAAGGTGAGGATATTTTGTCCACTCATCATGAAAAAGTAATGGTTCTTCGTTCCGACCGGTTATTTTACAAAGCGGATAATTTAACGGCGGCTGCCGAGGCGCTGAATAAAGAAATTAATGAATTAGTCAAAGCGGCCGAGCGCCACGACGCGAAGACAATAAAAAAGAAACTTCGGCAAATCGTGCCCGAATACACGCCTTATGATAATGAATCAGTTTTGTAAAAAATGATAGTCGCACCTGAACATAGGCTGGATATTATTCCCCGGAAAATCCTGGTTATTCAGCTTGGTGATATTGGCGATGTCGTCTGGTCGATTCCCACGTTCAGAGCAATCAAAGCTTCCTTCCCCGCTGCCGGACTTTTCGTTGTTACCAGGAAACCGTATGGCGATTTGTTGCTGGACGATGTCTCCATTGAAAAAATATTTCAGGTCAGCGGCGGCGGCATTTGGCCGCAAATTAAGCCGATTTGGGAGATAAAAAAGGAAAGGTTCGATTTGCTTTTCGACCTGCGCGGTGATGACCGCGGCGCGGTTATGTCTCTTTTATCGGGAGCGAGAACAAGATGCGCCTTGTATTATCCCGGATTACACTTGCGTAATCGAGCCTTCACGCATCTGATTGAAAAACCCGTTCCGCGGGAAAAAAAATACGGAGCCGCAGAGCAATCGTTACGCATAATGCGTAAATTCGGCATCCCGGAAGTAACCTATGCGCCGCAAATAAGCGTCAAGGAGGAAACAAAGAAAAAAGTGGAACGGTTATTGGTCGCCGAGGGAATTGCCACAGGCTCGGCCTGGGTCAGCGTAAATCCTTTTTCGCGCTGGTCTTACAAGGAATGGGATGCCGGAAAATGGCGGGAAGTTATTTCATTCATCTGGCGGGAATATCATCTGCCGGCAGTTATTGTAGGTTCTGTTGAGGAA
>DSAV01000277.1 GCA_011046295.1 Deltaproteobacteria bacterium
CAATCGGGCCTGGTGCCTATAGCAAGGCCGATCACTTCTTCCTGCGCCAGCGCTTCATCATAGAGAGAGCGAAGTTTTTCCACCGGCGCGTAGGTGTTGGTGAAGGTCTGAAAATAAGCGACATATTTTGAGGCATGCGGTTTATAGAATTTTTTGCCGCTTTGAATCTGTTCGGTAACCGAGGGCAACGCGCCCTTTTGGCGCAGTTTCGAGCCGCGGCCTTCACAATAGATACAGCCTCCCGTGGCTATATGGCCGTCGCGATTGGGGCAAGTAAAACCCGCGTCAATCTGCAGTTTGTGCACGTTGCAGCCAAACAGGTTACGCCAGTAACTTTTTAAATCATAATATCTTTTGTTGTTTTTCCAGAAATCGGGCTTGGGCATATCTTTTCTTTTCTATTGTTTTTTTACGGCTCTTGCCGTAAAAAGCATACATTATTTCAATTTGTCATTGCGAGTACCGATTTATCGGGACGCGGCAATCCGACGTAGTCGTTGCGAGGGCATAGCCCGTGGCAATCTCAAAAGTTCCCTCGCTTTGCTCGGGACAAGGCTTCGGTCGTTAAGCTTCGCTCGCAAAGACACTAAAACCGAAAAACCATGACACTTTTACTACTGATTCAGAGCATGCGCAAGTGATTGATTTATGGAGCAGCAAAATTGGCGGATAATTTCGACATAATCGTTATCGGCGGTGGGCACGCGGGATGCGAGGCTGCGCTCGCCTCGGCGCGCATGGGCATAAAAACGCTTTTATTCAATATCAATCTGGATTCCATTGCCTTGATGTCGTGCAATCCGGCAATCGGGGGCTTGGCCAAGGGGCAATTGGTCAAAGAAATTGACGCGCTGGGCGGCGAGATGGGCAAAATCACGGATAAAACCGCGACGCATTTCCGCCTGCTTAACGCCTCCAAAGGTCCGGCGGTGCAGTCCTCCCGCATGCAATGCGACAAGCAGCTTTACCGCCTGGCCATGAAATCAGTTGTGGAAAAGCAGAAAAATCTTTTTATCCGCCAGGCGATGGTGGAAAAACTGGTCATCGAAAATGGCCAGGTCACAGGCGTTCTCGACCAGAGCGGTTATTTCTACGGCGCGCAGAAAGTCATCATCACCACCGGCACTTTTCTAAACGGCCTGGTGCACATCGGCACATCCAAAACGCCTTCCGGGCGCGCGGGCGAGCTGGCTTCAGTTGGCCTGGCCAATCATTTAAAAGAGCTCGGTTTTGAAATAGGCAGAATGAAAACCGGCACGCCGCCGCGGCTCAAGGCCTCGTCCATTGACTTTTCCGTTTTGGAGCGCCAGGACAGCGACCCAGATCCTCATCCTTTTTCTTTCACCACAAAGGAACTGCGGCCAGAAAGATTGCCTTCTTATTTTGCTGCGACGTCCGCCCAAACGCATCACGTAATCAGGGAAAATATTCAACATTCCCCTCTTTATTCCGGCGTGATTCAGGGCGTGAGCGCGCGCTATTGCCCTTCGCTGGAAGACAAGGTCATGCGCTTTGGCGAGCGCGAAAGTCATCCGGTTGTATTGGAGCATGAAGGACTAGATACGCAGGAAGTTTACGCCAAAGGCCTGGGCAACTGCCTGCCACTGGAGTTGCAGTATCAGATTGTCCGTAGCGTCAAGGGTTTGGAGCAGGCCGAAATCATGCGCCCGGCTTACGCCATCGAATATGACTTTGTGCAACCCAACCAGTTGAAACTCACTCTCGAAACAAAACTTATCGCCGGTTTGTATCTGGCCGGGCAGATTAACGGCACATCCGGCTACGAAGAAGCCGCCGCGCAGGGACTGTGGGCGGGCATTAATGCCGCACGGGCGCTGCAAAAAGCCCCGCCTTTTATTTTGGATCGCTCCGAAGCCTACATGGGCGTGATGATTGACGACCTGGTCACGCGCGGCGTGGACGAGCCCTACCGCATGTTCACCTCGCGCGCCGAATACCGCCTGATTCTGCGCGAAGACAACGCGCTCATCCGCCTGATGGGCAAAGGAAACGAACTGGGACTTATTTCGAACGAGGACTATGCTGCTTTGCAAGAAAAGGTAAAAGAGATTGAAAAAGGAATCGCGCATCTGAAAACAGTCAGCATAAAACCATCACCGGAAGCAAACGAACAACTGGCAAAACTAAATTCACCGCCTTTAAATAATGCCTCTACGCTTTATGGTCTCCTGAAAAGATATGAATTATCCTATGACAACCTCGCCGGATTTCCCGGCTGGCAGGAGCAGCCCGATCCCTTTATTAAAAAACAGATTGAAATAGAAACTAAATACGAAGGATACATCAAGCGCCAGATAGAATCGGTCAAAAAATTAAAGGAACAGGAAAAAAAGAAAATCCCGCCGGATTTTGACTATAGCTCCATCCCCGGCCTTTCCAATGAGCTGAAAACAAAACTTACCAGAATAGCACCGGCCACCATCGGCCAGATGGAGCGCATTCCGGGCATCACCGAAGGCGCGATTTCAGCCGTGCTGATTATGATGAAGAAAAAGGAAATGGCTGGTTGATTTTTAATTAAGCTACTATCAGCGCTTCAAACTCATTGTAGTGCTTTTTTACCTTCTCAATGTAGCGCCAGTGATAGCCTTTGATGCCGTTTTTAAGCGACGCAGGTCCCGCAAAATACGCCGCTAGCACGTAATGCCAGACATCCGGTTCCTCGTGACCCATGCCACAGTATATATCATACAGTTCTTTTAAAATTACCGACGCGACCATGATATTGGCCTGCGGATCAAACATGTGTTCCCGGGTAAGCGGAAGATTATGCTTTTCGACATAAGCATCCCACGTGCCCGGCTGAATCTGCATAATTCCCTTGGCGTAAGCCTGCGACACCACGGTGGGGCGAAATGTGCTTTCCGTTTTCATAATGGCCAGATACATCTGTATGGGAATATTTGTTTTCCTTGACTCTTCAACTACTGTTTGCGCAATTTGCAGCGACAAATTTTCTTCGACGCCTCTGTTTAAGAGCACATCCGCGATAACCTTCTTCTTATCAACAAAAATCGCGCTGCTGTAAAGTTCATAAATCATCGTTATGCGCGACTGGCTTTTTCCGTCAAACGCGGCCTGAGCCTGCTTTTCGATGTAAATACACGTGGCAGCTATTGTCACCGCAATCAGCGCGCTCGCAATAATTCTGCCGAACAAACCGCCTTTACTAACCGTCGCGGATTTCGCGCGCTTTTTTTCCCTGCGCTCAATTTCTTTGAGCTTTTGCGCGATCAACGCCGATGAACTGTTCATTATTTTATTTTTGCTTTTGCTTGATTTTAATTCCATTTTTTAAACTCTCTTTCATTTACATGGATACACACACCGGCTTTTGCCGTTGAACATAGATTTTCAACTGACTTTGAGATCGAGGGTAGTGTTAAGGGAATTTACAGGTGAGTGTTGATTTTTGCAAAGTGAGCTAAAGCCCGTGACAAATGCCGCTTTTTGAGGCGGCGGCGCTTCAGCTGCTATTTAGTTTTAAGTGTTAACCTATGGCTTTCTCCGTAAACATAGCTTTTGTAAGCACATACACATATGCACTTATTCAATAATCTTTGATCTTATAGCACATTAGAGCCGTTTCGTCAACAAAAAATGACCGGTCGAATTGCCTCAAATAAAATGTTACCGAAGGGGTTGATAAAAGAGGTTCGTTGCCTCAAAAACCGATGTTACCGAGAAGAGAATCGGAAACGGAGGTTTTTATATGAGTCCCCAGGCTAAGG
>DSAV01000252.1 GCA_011046295.1 Deltaproteobacteria bacterium
AAAAAAAGAAAATAAATTATAAAAAAACACTTGACTTTCTATTCAATTTCGGATAATCTACACTCAACAAAAGGACAACACCATGAACGAACAGCAACACAATCAAATATTAGACAGCATCATTGCTTTGACTAACCAACTGGCGATGATGATTGCAATAATTAACGGCGAAGCTCGCGACTCAAAGCTGGGTGTCAATGCGACAATAACGGACATAGCGTCCACCCGTATAGGCAATACAGTTGCACAAGAGCGTCACGGCAACGACATCAGCCGTGAACAGTAGCCACCACCGGCCGGATGCAAGCCAAGCGGAGAATGGCAATGGAACAAACTACTCTTGATTTTAATAATCACATAACGCCAAAGGCGCAACTGATTTATGACCGTTTAATGCTTGGTCCCATAACAAGCGGACAGATACGGGATGAATTAGGATTGTTGGAATACAGGCGGCGGATCACGGAAATTAGGAGAGCATTGCCGGAGAGTCAGGAAATCATAAAAACATTTTTACCGAACAGAGTCACACGCTGGGAAATTGTGACACGGGAAGGAGCCGCATAATGGATTATTACGACAGACAGGCAGAGAGTCAACGCAAACAGGAAATACTGGATGACATCATGGACAACGCCGTGAATAATCCAATAAGCGGGAAGGAAATGGACAGACTCATTAAATTAATCAATGAGCCGCTAACCAAAATTAGCCCCTTGTCGCAGAAGGAATGCACAACCGTCGCGCAATGCCAGCTACGCGGGGAGATGGCCGGATGCCGCAAGGGGCAGAATTAAAGAAAAAGGAAAGACAAATGAACGAACAAAATAAATCCCTGGCAGTAGCAACGCCAGCAACGCTGGTAAGTATTGCAATTGAGAAAGGTGCGGACATAGAAAAGCTCGAAAAGTTGATGGAACTTCAAACCCGATGGGAACAAGCGCAATCCCAAAAAGCATACTCGGAAGCTATGGCCGCATTTAAAGCAAACCCGCCGAATATCAAAAAAGATAAAAAAGTAAAGTTTAGAACGGGCGCGGGTGAAACGTCCTACAACCATGCTTCTTTGTGGAACGTAACAGAAAAGATAAGTGCCGCGTTAAGCCAGCATGGTTTATCGGCATCGTGGACAACTAGCCAGGAAGCAAGCAACGTGACCGTGACGTGCAGGATATCGCACATTGACGGGCATAGTGAAGAAACAAGCCTGACCGCAGCCCCCGATACATCCGGAAACAAAAATTCAATCCAGGCATTAGGCTCAACAATTTCTTATTTAGAGCGTTATACCCTTTTGGCATTAACCGGATTGGCAACACAAGACATGGACGATGATGGTCAGGGCGGCGGAGAAATTAAATTAATCTCCGACAAACAGAAGTCAACTATTATTGATATGATTAACGCCAAAGAAATTGATGAGGATAAATTTCTCAAATATATGGACGTTGACCTTATCGAGAACATCGCGGCGGCTAATTACAACAAAGCGATGGCTGCGCTTCGTGCAGCAAAGGGGAAAGGGAAATAATAATGGCTCTAATCATTGACACATTTGAGCAGGGCAGCCCCGAATGGTTTGCGGCGTGTTGCGGCAATCCCGGCGCAAGCAATATTGACAAAATCATAACGTCAACAGGAGCAAGATCAAAACAACGTGATGAGTTTATGATGCAGCTTGCCGGAGAACAAGTTTGCGGTAAGCGTGAAGATACTTTCCAAAGTCAGGCAATGCTTAACGGAATTGAACGAGAAGAATCCGCGCGGTCTTTGTTTGAAATGGTAAAGAGCGTTGAAATTAAGAAAGTCGGCATTGTTTACAAAGACGAAAAGAGGCTTTTTCACTGTTCGCCCGATGGATTAATCGGGGATAATCAGGGCATCGAAATTAAAAACCCGATGATGAAAACGCACGTTAAGTATCTTCTCGCTGGAAGGCTCCCCACTGAATATTTTTGTCAAATTCAAATGAGCCTTTACGTTGCGGAAAGAGAACTCTGGTATTTCATGTCTGCTTACGAGGGATTGCCGCCGTTGATTATTGAAGTCCAGCGCGATGAAGAATTTATTAAAAAGCTGGAATCTGAATTAAACGCTTTTAACAGTGAACTTTTAACAATGGTGAAAAAACTGGAAAGCATAAAATGAAAAGTATCAAAGTCATTTCCATTCGAGAAGGCCAGCCGATGTTTGACGCTCCTTTGTCTGCATTATTAAAAGAATGCGTTGCCGGCGGAGCTTTGCAAGTTTTATCTCCGCTAGAATACATTAGCTATCAGCAAATCAAATGGTGGAAGGGCGTGTTGCTTCCCGCCCTATCCAAAGACTCCGGCGACTCTATTGAATATTGGGAAACCAAATTAAAGCTCGCTGTAATGCCGGATGAATTTGCGCCAAAAACTGTTGCTGTTGGCAATAAAGAATATCAAATCATTCCATCAATAACCAGTTTGTCTAAAAAGAATATGAACCAGCTGATTGAAGGGAGCGTTGCAAAGTGCCACGAATTAGGCCTGTTGTGGGTAACGCTTCCAGACTCTAATCTAAAAAGCACTATTCGAAGCGTGTAAACGCTAGTTTAAGGGACGATATGGCAGAAGTTAAATGTAAGTGCGGATGCGGTCAGATAATAGACAATCCGCGGATGCGTGGCGGCAAGGTGATTCAAGAGTTCATAGACCGCATCCATCGGAGCCGCTACCACAACCATCGTAAGGTCAGGATAGATGAAATTCCTGACCTGATAACTAAAGCGTTTGAGAGGACGAGAAGATGAAACTTGAAAGACTATTTGACTTTATCGTTGATGTGCTGGTCACAGCCGGATTGATGGGCGCAACCGTTATTATACTGGCGGCTTTACTCGCGCCACGTCTGCCGGAAATATTTGCCACGTTCAGGGCGTGGGGAGGGATGTTGTTAAGATAACAGAGTATTAGCCGCAAGGTAGGAAGGAGTAGAAGGGTATATGAGAAAGGTTACAACTAAAGTTAAAACTAAATCAAAAAGCGGCAAGGTTGAACATAAAAACCTTGTTAAGCGTTTCCCTATTATTTTAAATAAACATGCAGTTGCGGTCATTCATGTGTTCACCCGCCATGATTGCATCGAAGATATGTGGATGAGTGATTGCGGGCACAATAACCAACGTGAATTACAGCAACAAGGGGCTGTGCAAATGATAGAACAGTTAGAAGATGAATGGACGCCAGCGTTTTTAGTGGCTTTGCGGGACGCGATAACAAAGATATTAGCTGAACATGATGTAGAGTTTGGAACATTATTCGCTCAACAATCAACATTAAGGCATAACGCGAAAATCACAGGGAGGTGACTATGATTGCAATAATTAATGTATCAAAAGAATATAAAAAAAGAGGAAAGCAAATGTATCTTCTAAAAATCAACGAGAGCAAGATTTTGCAATTTACGCACAATGCAGAAGATGGTTTAGCGGTTTGTCTTTTAAAAGCTGCTTTGGCTTATCTAAAAACCATAAGAAAGGATAAATAAAATGGCTAAATGCTTACGGTGCGGCGCGGGAAACGAGTGGATAAAAAGATGGGATATTTAACAGATAACGTAGAACTAAGCGGTGAGCCGAAGGAGGATATATGACCAAAGAAACTAAAAGAGAAAGCACGACAAGCGATAGCGAAGTCGGTGTTGATTGCCAAGTTAGGCCGCTTGTTGTGGTGCAGAAGGTGTGGGTGCAGGTATCTGCCGACTACGACGCGGCCGAAAGA
>DSAV01000016.1 GCA_011046295.1 Deltaproteobacteria bacterium
ATCAAGAAGCGTTACTCTAATCTTTAATTAACAAATATTACAAGTGATAATTTTGATCTTAATCTCGTAAAATTCAGCCTGGCTAAGAGCTTAATTGGATGTTTTTTTGCAAACTGGGGCTACGCCTAACATATTAAAATTTAACAAGCAAGAAATAATTTTTTCCGCGGAAAATAACCTTCAAACTTACTTTTTTCCGCTTAAAAAACTATTGTGCAATTGATGCAAAAATAGGTTGATTGGAACATGCCGCTTTGATAATGAAATATCTGCGTGTTAATAAATCGGATTATAATTTTCTTCACAGGCTGCTCATGCGACATTCTTGGATGAAAACTTTCGGGGGATGGCTTAGCCTTTCGCGTCCTTCCTTTCATACGGTAGGAATACTGCCTTTTATATTGGGAACTGTGCTTGCCTATAAAATTGCGGGTTCATTCAGCGCGTCAATTTTTGCTTTAGGCGCCTGCGCCATAATTCTGATTATGCTTTCTACCTATCATGCTGGTGAATACTTCGACTATAGGGAAGACGAAATATCGCACCACTACTACAGAAGTAAATTTGCCGGAGGGTCAGGTGTGATTCCGGGAGGAAAGCTTCCCCGCGCTGTTGCTTTTTGGACCAGTGTCATCTCTATTGTGCTCGCCGGAATTCTTGGGATCATCCTACAATTTTATTTTCAAACTGGAAGGTTCACGCTGCTTTTAGGCGGCCTGGGAGCTTTCCTTGGTTTCTTTTATTCCACCAAGCCAATAAGACTTGTAGAAAGAGGACTTGGCGAAATTTTTATCGGTTTTTGCTACGGATGGCTACCCGTTGCTTCCGCCTACTATATACAAACTGAGACTATTCATCCGATTATTCATTTGATTTCTATTCCCATTGCGCTAACCATCTTTAACGTTATACTGCTCAATGAATTTCCTGATTATTACGCCGATAAGTGCGTCGGCAAAAAGAATCTGCTATACCGCGCGGGTAAAAAAGCTGGACTGATGATTTACACGGCCTGCGCGTTTTCGGCTTCCGCCGCTATGCTATTATCGCCACTGGGTGGAGTTCCTTTTAAAATAATATATTTTTACCTGCCTGTTTTTATTATTTCTATGTTTATTGTAGCGACGATATTTCGCCAAAAACATGAGGAAAGGAAAATGTTGGAAATTTTGTGCGGGCTGAACATCGTCGTTAATCTCGGCACTTCACTTTCATTTATTTTAGCATACCTCTAATGAAATCTAATAATAAAGTTAAAGCATTTTATAATCCTCCTTCTCTTTTATTGCGACAAATGGGCAGCGCTTTGCTCATGGGTTACCTAAACCGCTGGCGACATTTTCCAGGCTGGCTTATCCATCACGGCTTTCGCTCAATACCAGTAGCCAATGGCTCGCTGGGCATGGGTTGCATCGGGTACCCGGCCATCCTGTATGGGAAGTAACCAGCGCTTGTAATTTAAAATGTATCCATTGTCACGCCACAAGTGATAAAGCCTCTCCCGCTGAACTTTCCACTGACGAAGGAAAAATACTTATCGACATGCTGGCGGAAAACAGCGAATTCCGCACGTTGATTTATACCGGAGGAGAACCGCTGGTGAGACCGGACATTTTTGAATTGCTTCGTCATTCACAAAAAGCGGGGCTGGCCAATATTATAGCTACGAACGGCACTTTGATTGACGAGGAAATGGCCTATAAGCTTAAAGAACACGGTGTGGTTTGCAACGCCATCAGTGTTGACGCATCAAACGCCGCCATTCATGACTTTGTAAGAAATAAACCTGGCTCCTTTGACCTCGCAATGCGCGCTATTGAAGCCACAAAAAAAGCGGGGATACTTTTACAAATTAATACTACAGCCATGGAATACAACATGCCTCATCTGCCGGAGTTGATTGAATTTGCCGATAATTGTGACGCGGGCATAATGCTCATGTATCAACTAGTTGCCGTAGGCCGTGGGGAAAAGATTGAAAAGGCCACCCTGAAAAAAACCGCCAATAAATATTTGAGCGAACTTATCTCCGAAAAACAAAAAACAGCGAAAACGATTATCGAACCTGTAGCCGGGCCGCAATACTGGGCTTACCTTCTGGAAAGAGATGGCATTGAAGAAGGTTTGCTGCTAAACCTTGCCGGCAAGGTTTTTCACGGCTGTTCCGCGGGCAGAGGTTTTGTTTACATCAAAGCCAACGGCGATGTCTGGCCTTGCCCTTTTGTGGAGGTAAACGCTGGCAATATCCGTGAGGCCCATTTTAATAAGATTTATTATGAAGCGGAAATCTTTCAGAATCTTCGCCATCGTGAAGAAAAATTAAAAGGCGCTTGCGGCGAATGTAATTACAAAACAGTTTGTGGCGGCTGCCGCGGCCGCGCCCATGCTTACAGCGGTGACTATTTGGCGGAAGATCCGCGTTGTTACTTAAAAGAAAAATTCAAAAATGCCTAAAATAATCATGCAGAAATACTATTAAATCATATGGCATTAACGCAAAATTTATTTTCCCGTTGACACCCCTCGACCAAAATATGAAACGATTTGATTCTGGATTTCAATCAAAAGGCGATAAGAGATATTTTTACTTAAATTATTTTTTGATTAAAAAGTATAGTTCGCCGTTTTCTTTAAGGCTCCCCGCGGTGGCCATTGCTTTTTCACCGAAGCCACAGAATAAATCCACGCGCCCGGAGCCTTTGATGGCCGCGCCTTTATCCTGGCTCAGCACAAAACGCGAAAAGGAAACGCGGCGGACGATACTGCCCTGCTCGTCAAATAGAGGTTTCCTGAGGCGAATAAAAGCCAACGCGCCTTCGGGAAAGTGATCGGGATCGGTGGCGATAGTTCTGTCCGCTGTCACCGGCTCGCCCAGCGAACCAACCGGTTCGCCGCCGGTAAAACGGAAAAAAATATATCTTTCGTTATAACTGAGAATTTCAAAAAGCTCCGTGTCGTTCTTTTGCCGCATCAATTTTTTGAAATTGCGATAAGAAGCTTCACTGCCGCTAATCCGGCCTGCATCGAGCATGTGTCTGGTAACGGAGCGGAAAGGCCGTCCGTTATTCTGCGCGTAGGTAACAGTAAGCAGCGTGTTGTCTTCCAGTCTGATTTTTCCCGAACCCTGTATGTGCAGGGAAAACAGCTCCATGGGGTCATCCACCCAGATAAGCTCCAGGCCCTGGCCGCGCAAAACCCCTTCGATATCAATTTCCGCGCGGCTGTAATAGGGAATAAATTCTCCGTCTTTTATCCGTCCGATACTTGCCTCTCCCGTGGCGGAAGGCCTGATTACCAAATCCTGCGGCGTACGATAAATAGGGTATCTGTATTTCTGCGACGGGGAAAGAGCGCCTTCAAGCAGGGGCTCGTAATAACCGGTAAAAAGCGCCTTTGCATGCTTTTCAATACTCCCGACCAAATAAACATCAAAGTCCGCGGCAATTATTTGTTTCAGCTCATCAGACGTCAACGGCTGACGAATTACTTCATTAAAAGCGATAAGCGTCTCTTTTAATTTTGCCACGCTTACCTGTTTGCCGTCAATCTGATAGATTTTATCCCGGCCGGCTTTATTATAATAATTTATACTGCGCTCAATAGCCGCCTCCAATAAAGAATAATCAAGATCGTCGGCAAACTCGACTTGGGAAGCGTCCACCAGTTCAAAAT
>DSAV01000057.1 GCA_011046295.1 Deltaproteobacteria bacterium
CTTTTCAGGCAGTTTTTCCCTTGCCTGTCGGCTGTCCATATTCCCGCATACCGCTTTAACTTCTTTGGGACCGAACACATCCAGCACACCCAAATCCACCAGGTCCCCGGCATGAAAAATCATATCCACATCGTGGAAATGACGGGCCACAATACTTTTTAATTTGCCGTCAAAACCATCCAGGTGAGTATCGGAAATAACACCAATTTTGAATTTTCCTTCATCCGCCATTGCTTTATTTTTAACCATAAGCCATAAAAAATACAAGCATTATTTGTTAAGACGAAAAGCTTTTGGTTTGACTTTAAAGCCCAACTGAAGTTAATATTTGCGCCATGAACAAACTGGAAGAATCCTTAAATAAAATAGCCGATATAATATTGCATCTGGATGAAGCATCCTTAAATTCGCTTTGGGAAAAATATAAAGACAAAGCGCATGATTTTTCTTTATCGCCCGAATGGGAAAAAGCTTTCATAATTTTTTCCATTATCAATTCCATCCGCTTAAAGAACGAAGTTTTCAACGAACAGATATTGCAACAAAATAACACCGAAAAGCCGGCACCCTCCGGGACGCGCGCCGAAAAACCCAATTTAAAGTTGGTTAAGTAATGGATGAAGACCGTACCATAAAGAAAATATCCGAACTGCGCAAAACCATTGAATATCACAACCGGCGATATTACCAGCAGGACGCGCCGGAAATATCCGATGCCGAATACGACCGTCTGATGCGCGAGCTGCAGGAATTGGAAACGCGATACCCCGATGATGATATCGACTCTTCTCCGACCCAGCGAGTAGGCGCGGCGCCTTTGTCGAAATTTTCGAGCTTTAGCCATCCATCGCCGATGCTCAGTTTAGCCAACGCTTTTTTTGAAGAAGAAATTTTCGAATTTAATAACCGCCTCAAACGCATGGCGTCTGTGGATAAAATTTCTTATGTCGCCGAACCAAAGCTCGACGGACTGGCCGTAAATCTCATTTATGAAAAAGGCATTTTTACAAAAGGCGCCACGCGCGGCGACGGCGCGACGGGAGAAGACATTACGCAAAACCTCAAAACTATTTCTTCCCTGCCCCTTAGAATGAAAAAATCGGCGCAAGCGGCCATTCCTGATTTTGTGGAAATACGCGGCGAGGTTTACATGGAAAAAGAACCGTTCGAAAAATTAAACCGCCGTCGCCGGGAAGACGGTGAAGAACCATTCGCCAATCCGCGCAACGCCGCCGCCGGATCACTGCGGCAGCTGGATTCTAAAATTACCGCGCGCCGCCCTTTAAATATTTTTCTTTACGGCATAGGTAGTATCCAGGGAATAAGTTTTTCGACTCACTGGGAAATTTTGCAGGCTCTATCTGGCTGGGGATTTCCGGTAAATAAACTTATTGAGCAGGCACCGGGTATTAATACCTGTATTGAATATTTCAAACGCATCGGCGATATGAGAAACACCCTGCCCTACGATATTGACGGTGTAGTACTTAAAGTGGATAGCCTTGCCCTGCAAAATACGCTGGGCAATATATCGCGCAATCCGCGCTGGGCGCTGGCCTGCAAATTCCCCGCGCAGCAGGCAACAACAATAATCAAAGAGATTATTGTACAAGTAGGTCGCATGGGCACGCTGACGCCGGTGGCTGTAATGGAGCCGGTAAATGTGGGCGGAGTAATGGTGAGCCGCGCCACACTGCATAATGAAGACGAAATCCGGAAAAAAGATATACGAGAAGGTGACACAGTCGTCATTCAGCGCGCCGGTGATGTGATTCCGGAAGTAGTCAAAGTAGTTGATCCGGATAAAAAGGGCAGGAAGAAAGAATTTGAAATGCCGGACAAATGCCCGGAATGTAACTCTGAAGTTGTGAAACTGGAGGGAGAAGTCGCATATCGCTGCGTTAACCTTGCCTGTCCCGCGCAGTTAAAAGAGCATATCCGGCATTTTGCCTCGCGCGGCGCCCTGGATATTGAAGGTCTGGGAGAAAAATTATCCGCGCAGCTTTTTGACGCGAAATTAATTGCTGATCCGGCCGACCTTTATTTCTTAACCAAAGAGAAGATTCTTGAGCTGGACCGCCAGGCGGACAAATCGGCACAAAATCTCATTGATTCCATCGCGCGCGCCAAAAATCCGCCGCTAGATAAATTTATTTACGCCTTAGGCATCCGGCACGTGGGCGAACGCACGGCAAAACTGTTGGCTGAGCGTTTCGGCAGTATCGAAAATCTCATGGCAGCTGAGATGGAAGACTTAACCATCATTAATGAAATCGGCCCGGAAATCGCCTCGAGCATTGTAGAATTTTTCCATGAGCCTAAAAACAAAGCGGTAATGAAAAAGTTTGCCAACGCGGGCGTGATTCCGCAGAAAAAGGAAATTTCTAACAACGCGCCGCTTGCGGGGAAATCATTTGTTTTCACCGGCGCAATGAAAAGTATGGGCAGAAACGACGCCAAAGATATTGTGGAAAATTTAGGCGGCACAGTTCAATCGGGCGTAACCAAGAAAACTACTTATGTCGTGGCCGGAGCCGAACCCGGCTCCAAACTGGACAAGGCAAAAAAAGCAGGAATTAAAATCATCAGCGAGGCAGAATTTTTAAAATTAATTGGTAAGTAATCTATGAAGAGAATGCATGTATTGATTTCCGGCAGAGTCCAGGGAGTTTTTTTCCGCGCGGAAACACAGCGCGCGGCAACGGGCTTTAAGTTATCCGGCTGGGTGCGCAACCTGCCCGACGGACGCGTGGAAGCTGTTTTTGAAGGAGAAGATGCCGCCGTGGATAAAATGCTTGCCTGGTGCCATCACGGCCCACCCGCGGCACGCGTGCAGGAAGTTATTGTCACGGAAGAAACATACACCGGTGAATTTACTAGTTTCGGAATTAAATATTGAAACGTTTTTTTAAAATACCAAATAGACTATATAATCCAGTCGCTATTTTTTTTCGTTTAATCTGCCTTATCAACTTTATTGGCGACATACAGGAAATAGCTTCATAAGAGGGCAAGAAAACCGAGGGGGGGTAATTGAAAGAGGGTAATGTATAAAATCAGCCGGAACGTAGCGATCGGCTGGTGTGTTTTGTCGCTCAGAATATGCCGGCTCTGGTATGGGCTTAACGTGGGCATCACTGACGGCTGGAAACCGTCCGGTGGATACTTTGGTTAGCTATTTGATGCTGGTGGTGCTTGTGCTCTGCGAGGGCAAACCCAAGCAGCAGCCAGAAGCCGCCGACAAGGAATCCTGCAGCAACATCACTGACATAGTGCAGACCCAACAACATTCTGCTGAAGCCGATGAGGCTGATAAGAACAGCTGTCCAATAGATCACCTCGAAGCGCTGCTGTGTCGTCATAAGGTTCCTGGCAACGATATAGGCGATGAAACCATATACCGCCATTGCGCCCGTTGCATGACCGCTGGGAAATGATGGCGTAACAGCAACAAACTCCGTCAAAAAATCCGGTCGTTGTCGCACCAACACGTACTTCCCTACGTACGTGGTCATCTGTGATCCGAGAATCGTCAGCCATAGCGAACACTATGACCATGTCAAGCGATATTTAAGCACATGGGGTTTATGGATTGATAAGTGCTCACATATCGCGAGTTGTTCTTTATCATCGCACAGGCGATTTTTATCAGCTTATTGGCGAC
>DSAV01000280.1 GCA_011046295.1 Deltaproteobacteria bacterium
AAGACATGAATTAAATATCCAGCTGGCGCAAATGCTTAAAGGCGGCGTCATCATGGATGTAACCAATGTGGAACAGGCAAAAATTGCCGAGGAAGCGGGCGCGGTGGCGGTAATGGCGCTCGAGCGTGTTCCTGCTGATATTCGCAAGGATGGCGGAGTGGCGCGGATGTCTGATCCGGCGATGATTGCCGAAATCAAAAAGGCAGTATCTATTCCGGTGATGGCCAAGGCGCGTATCGGCCATTTTGTTGAGGCGCAGATACTCGAAGCTCTTAAAATTGATTATATCGATGAAAGCGAAGTGCTTACTCCGGCGGATGAAGAATGCCATATTGATAAAACAAAGTTCAAAATTCCTTTTGTGTGCGGCGCGCGCAACCTGGGCGAGGCGCTCAGGCGCATTGCTGAGGGCGCGGCGATGATCCGCACCAAAGGCGAAGCGGGAACGGGAAATGTTGTGGAAGCTGTGCGTCACATGAGAACAATGAACCGCGAAATTCGCCAGCTTGCGGAAATGCCCACAGAAGAAGTAACCGGCTTTGCCAAAACAAACGGCCTGCCTTATGAACTGGCGCTCAAAGTCAAAGAGCTCGGGCGTCTGCCGGTGGTGAATTTTGCCGCGGGCGGTATCGCCACTCCCGCGGACGCGGCGCTGATGATGCAATTGGGCTGCGACGGAATTTTTGTGGGCTCCGGTGTTTTCAAGTCATCCGATCCCGCTCTGCGCGCCAAAGCGATTGTCAAAGCCACGGCTTATTTCAATGATCCGAAAAAAGTGCTGGAGGCTTCCATGGGTCTGGGAGAAGCCATGCCCGGCCTCGAAATAGCGCAGATTCCTCCTGATCAGCTTCTGGCGGGGCGCGGCTGGTAAAATTCAAAAATATGTCATTGCATCTGGTAAAAGATACCTCCGCGGCAATTGGTGTTCTGGATTTGCAGGGCGGGGTTTACGAGCATCTGGATCATCTGGAGCGGCTGGGCATCACGGGCTGCAGAGTGAAACAAGAAGGTGATTTTAATAATTTGGCCGGCCTGATTATTCCCGGCGGCGAAAGCACGTGCCTGAAGCGCCTGCTGGATACTTTCGGATTGACACAGGTAATCAGGCGGCATTATCAGCGTGGCATGAAAATCTGGGGCACATGCGCCGGCGCGATTCTTTTGGCTAAAAAAGTTGTAAATGATGAACCATGCCTGGGGCTGATGGACATTGAAATTGAACGCAACAGTTTTGGCTCGCAGTTGGACAGCTTTACCGCGGAGGCGTTAATGCCGGAAGTCGCGGCGGAGCCTATTCCCTTAACTTTTATCCGCGCGCCTAAAATTCTGCGGGCGGGTAAAAATGTTGAAATATTGCTGGAAATGGATGATTATATCGCCGCGGCGGAAAACGAGAATATTCTAGTGACTGTGTTTCATCCGGAACTGACCGGGTGTCTCGCTCTGCATCGTTATTTCGCGCAGAAATGCGGCATAAAGGCCACTGGAAGTGTTTCCGGCAGCGTTGATTCGCGCTGGCAAAGCCATAGCTGGACACGTCGGGCGCGGATTGTTTAATTTTTATTTAAGCAAAAAAGGAGGGGACGATATGGAAAAGAAAGACGCGTATGTGGCGAAGCTGAAAACAAAGATTGACAAGTGGAGCAACGATATCGATAAGCTGGAAGCCAAGGCCAAAAAAGCCAAGGATGAATATGACGCGCAAATCAAGTCGTTGCGCCAAAAGTATGATGCGGCGCGGTCCAAGGCAGCGGAAATTCAGAACGCCAGCGAATCTTCCTGGCAAGACCTCAAAAAAGGGGTGGAAAGCTCCTGGGCTATTTTCAAAAAATCTTTGGATAAGGCCAAAGCCCGTTTTAAAAAATAAATTTTACATTCTCTAAGCCTATTTTTTGCCCGCCGGCAAAATGCTGAGCCTGTGAATATTTCTATGCGTAACCTTGGATATGTCGAAAATAATTTTTTTGCCGTCGGGCGTTATTGGGGCAGATTAAATTCATCTTTCATGCAGAAAGGTGCTATCTGCTCGATGCACACCGGTGTGGCAATTTCCGATTTTAACTGGGCATGGAATGAAAAGCCGCTCGATAACAGCGATATAAAATCCGTTGAAGCTATAAAAGAATTTTACCGGCAGCAGAACCTGCGCTTCTGGTGGTGGGTTTATCCGCGCGGAGATTCTTCTCAAACCAAAGAAATTCTCGAAAATGCGGGAATGCGCTTAATCACCCAGATTCCCTGCATGGCGGCTGATTTGTCTATCAATGACCTTAAAGAAAAAATCCCCGCACCAATAACCATTGCAGAAGTTAACGACCAAAGCGGCTTGTCTGTCTGGGCGGACATTTCTTTCCGCGGCTTTCAAATGCCTGAACGCACGCGCGACCAATACAATGCTTTTGTTTTGTCGTTTACACGCGGCTCACAAGCGGCGCAAAAACTTTTTCTGGCCTGCTGGGACGGCAGGCCCGTGGCCTCGTCATTGCTTTTTATGGATAAAGATACGGCGGGGATTTATTACGTTGCCACATTACCAGAATACCGCAACAGGGGGTTGGGATTTTATGTAACGCTGGCGGCGATGCGTGCTGCCAAGGATGCCGGATATGATAATATTATCCTGCAGGCGACACCGGCGGGAGCGAAAGTTTACCGGCGCATCGGTTTTCAGGAGATCTGCCAGGCTCAGATTTACAAGCTCAAATAGATAAACAACGACTTACCGGTAAATAAGGCAGGTGGCAGTAGCGCAGGCGTAAAGATTATCTTCGGCATCTTTTAGTGTTCCTTCGGAAACGCCTATTTTTTTGGATAAATGAATAACTTTTCCTTCCGCAGTCAATTCTTTATACAGGGGAATCGCTTTTAACATTTTGATGCTTAAATCGGTCGTACCGTAGCCGACTCCAGCTTCCAGCATGGTGTGCACGGCGCAGCCGGTTACAGAATCCAATACGGTCGCGGCAAATCCTCCATGCACACCACCCAGCGGATTGATATGGCGCTTATCGGCACTGGCAAAAAATTTGATGTAGCCGCTGGATACTTCGATAATTTTCATCGGCACAATTCCGGAAATCGGCGCGGGTGGAATTTGTCCGTCAGCTACGGCTTCCATCAATTCCAGTCCGCTTAAATTTTTATGATCCATAAATTTACTCTGGTGATTTCATTTTTACTTCTATATTGTTGCGCCGGAAGCCAGAAAGCTACCCCACGGTCAGGCGGTTTCTTCCGGTTCGTTTGCTTTGATAAAGAAGTTCATCCGCTCTTTTTATAATCGTATTAATGTCGTCATCGCCGCGGACAATTGTTGCGCCGATAGAAATGCTTACATTCAGTTTGTTGTCTGCCAGTATAATATAAGATTTTTCCACTAGCATGCGCAGCCGGTTGCCGAGCTCTTGAAGGTTTTTTTCGTTTGTGTTTCGGATGATTCCTATGAATTCTTCTCCTCCCCAACGCCCCACTAAATCAAAAGGCCTGATGTTTTTAACCAGCGTATCCGCAACGAACTTTAAAACCAGGTCACCCACGTCCAGAGCATGTCAATTTTTTAGTTGAAATTATTTTAGTGGCCCCCATTATTTTATGCTGCTTTTTTCAATGACGTATCGGTGTCCTGTATATTTTCGATTCTCTTGATCACCTCATCTATCGACG
>DSAV01000211.1 GCA_011046295.1 Deltaproteobacteria bacterium
AAATCGCATCTTCCGTATCTCCTGTAGTATCTCTGTCCGCCTCATCCGTCACCTCCGTGAGGTAACTTCTAACCGGACAGTTTATGTGTTACAAGAGAGGACAGATCATGTGCTTCTTACAGCGCGAACGATTGCATTGACAAGCACTATGCCTTTTGTTAAAATTGAAACATCTTAACAGAGAAAATAAAGGTAGGCAGGTAAAATATGTCTTCAGTAAAGCCCGAATTTATCGAACATAGAGGCAAAAAAAGTTTTGTCCACGCACGAGCCTGCTTCAGTCCTTTTTTAGCAAATGTCGAAAAGATGAAATTTAATAAAGATATAGTGAAAAAATTTATCGATTTTTTTAAATTTACAAAAACTTTTACCAAAAAAACAGCCGTTATAGGACTGGATAGCATTAAAAAAATGCTATTGGAAAGCGTACTTGTTATTTCCGGCAGGGGAAAAGAAAATATTAGTGCATTTGACGGCCCAAACGCGGATGCTAAAGCTAAGGATTGGCTGACGTTAATCTGATTGCTGCTTGCTCAATCAGTGAAAGAATTTATTCAAAATATTTTTTTACGTTTATTTTTGCCACGGTCGGATTAATGGTTCCGGCAATGGAACGTTTGTATCTTCCGTCGAGTGTTTCCACCAGGCTGATGATATTACCTGTCTCTTTCTCTGACCCGTCAAATTTAGTGAGCAGAAGCACCCTTGGCCGCATCAGGTCAGCGGTCTGATGCATGACCAATCCCACCTCGCCGGTATCCAGCTTAAGAAGCGTGCCGACAGGAAAAACACCCATCATGTTTATAAAGGCTTTCAGCAGGACCAAGGAACTGGTAACTCCACGGTTCTTTATCAGGATTTGCATAGCTTCGTCGGGGGGGATTCTGGATGAATAATATATGCGCGACGCGGTAATCGCTTCGTAGCTGTCGGCCAATGAAATTATCTGGGAAAACGGATGCTTTTTTTGGTCTCCTTGAATAACCGGATAAGCTTTTTCTCCATGCTGATGGTGTTCAAAAGCAGCGACTGTGGCCAGCTTCGATATACCCGGCACCTTAGAGAGAAAAATGGCTCCCGCTACCGGATGCTTGCGAACATGTACCCATTCCTCTTCCGTCAGCTTGCCCGGTTTATTAATTATTTCTTTGGGAATTCCTACTTTGCCGATATCATGAAGAAGAGCGGAAATACCCAGGGCAGCGAGCTGCGGTTTTTTAAAGGTTAAATACGTGCCTAAAGAAACAGCCAGAATCGCCGTATTCACGGAATGGGCGAAGGTATATTCATCATACATCTTAATGCTGGTTAAACCGACCAAGGCGTCCCTGTTATCCAAAACATAATCCACCATATTCTGCATAACAGTGTTCATTTTTCTCATGCTTGAAGCTTTTTCCAGGTAAACAGCCTCAACAACATCTTTCAGGGCGCCGATAGTATCACGAAAAATATCCGCGGCCTTTCGTTCCCGCGCCTTGATTACTTTGCCTATTTGCCTATCAACAAGCAACGCGTGATGGATTACAATATGCAGGATGCCTCTCTTGGCAGTAGTAACATTCAAGCTTTCTTGTTCGGAAGAAAAAACTATGTCGCTGCTCATCATGTCCGCGAAACGGACAATTTCATCCGACGCGATGTTCGGCTTAAAAACAACTCCGCCGATATCCTTATCTTGAAATAAATCAATTGACGTTGAAAAACTATTATCAATTGGTATAGCTAACGTTTCAAAAAATAATTCGCCTCTGACCAAATAAAAAGCCGCTTCTCTTCTATCTGTTAAGACTTTCTGCAAATGATCACGAAATTTTTCCGCGGAGGCCAGGAGGATGGGGTGATCATGGGGATAAAGCGATATGTTCCGCAGCACGGCGGCCAGCAGATGAAAGGAAACGCGTGCTGACTCAATCAGCTTTTGCTTTTCAAAAAATGTTTGCCTTGCTTCCAGTTGTTCGTCACGCTCGTTTTCCATCATCGCCTATTCTCCAGCTAATCTCTTCTATAGCTTTCAGGGCTGCCGCGCGGCGCTCTTCCTGCAGTTTTTTCGACTTCCACCAGCGCACTTTGGTGAATTTATTTAAATATTCTTTGGCATTAAGGCCACCGATATTCCCGAGCACACCGATTGCGACCAGCGTAAGCTCCTGTTCTTTTTTCTTTAACGGACGGTTTTCCAAAAAATTAATCAGATAAGCGGCGTCATCAGCGCTGATACCGTGAAAACGGGAAAAAGCTTTAATCGCGCTTCTCTGCACTTCAGGATCTTCATCCGAAAGAAAACTGGCTAAAAAAACCATGGCCTTTTTACCGCCGATGCTTTGCAATCCGTTGATAATTTCCTGGCGGATACGAATATCCTTATGCTCCGCCGCTTTACGAAAATAAGTTATGGCCTGATCGGCTTTGCTTTCTCCTAAAATATTGATGATATTCCGGACAAAATACCACCGATTATCGGATAAATGCCTGCCCAGCAAAGATGTCTGATTTTTACTAAGCTCTTTTGAGAGGCTAAGATAAAACATGCGCGCTTTTCTGTCTTTTTCTTCAGCCAATAGTTTTAAAATAGTCTCCGTGGATTCCGCTTCAAAAGCGGACAAATAACCAAAAATAGCGCGGTATTCGGAAGAAGCCATAACGTGCCGGCGAATCTCTTTTATCGCGTCTAAAATTATAAGCCGGGTGGAAGCTTTTCTTAAAGTATCACTTACCTTCAGCCTGAATGCCGGCTCCACGGGAATCTGTAACGCGTGAACAATAAGCGTGGCGTAATTATAATCTTGCTTTCTCAAAAGGTATTCGAGCATGTTTTCCAGTTGAGTGATAATAGCTGAAAAAAGTGTCGCGTCTTTATCCTGCTTATCTGCTTGGCTCTCCTCTTTCGCGTGAGGCATCAAAGCAATCAAGGTACGCGCGGCCGCCCTTACGGTATCCCATTCCGTGCCCGCTTCGTTAACGGCTTTAAGTTCCTCCATTTCTTCAGGGCTATATTTAGTCAACTCCTGCGCAAAAGCGACAATATCCTCATTAATGGGCTGCGCCTGAAGATAAGCAAGATGGCTTTGTGCTTCCCGCGCGTCCGGCTCCTGAGCGACCGCCTTTTTAAGCAGCGCGGCAATCTGCTGCACTGTCCAGGCGTCAGAAAAGCGACCGGACTGGACTTCCTGATTGAGAGCGGGCACAATTTGGTCTGCTAAGAGGCCTTCTTCTTTTGCTATCTCTGAATCTAGCGTTCCGTATAGTTTATCCGCGATAAAGCCGTTGCGGTAACGAGGATCCAGCGCGAGAACTGATTTAGCCAGACCTTCATATAAGGTTTCTCTTTGCGCCGGTTGCTCCTGATCGATTTTCTTTCCCGCCTCTTTATACAAAGCGAAGAGGCGGTCTTCTAATGTTTCATTTTCTGTTTTTGTCTGCTGGGCCAATTCAAGCATTTTCTCGCCGAATTTGAAGGGATCTTCGGTAAGGTCAAAAAGGACTAGTGTGCGCTGAGGAGCGCCTAATTCTTTTACGTCATCTTCCGCTTGAGCGTCCTTGTCTTTATCCGCAGCCTTTTCTTCCCAGCGCCTGGTGGACTGCGTTGCGATAACCTCATCCAAGCCGGTCTCCGTGACCTTAATATTGAGAATATCTTTTTCCCATAGAATAGAAT
>DSAV01000166.1 GCA_011046295.1 Deltaproteobacteria bacterium
GTTTTTTTATTATTCGCGATATTATCTGACACTTGACGCCGTGGCCTAATTGTAATATCTAGCACCTGATTTTTTTAAATATCTGAGGTTATAATGCGCAGTTTGGGAATTAACATCGGCTCCTCGAACGTAAAAATTACAATACTCGAAGACAACAATCTAATATTCAGTAAAGTTGAGCCTCACGAAGGCAATTTTCTTTTTACATTAAAAAAGATGCTGTCATCTTATCCCTTGCCGGAGAATATCACTTCTCTGGTTACAGGAACTGAAGGCCGGCGGCTTTTAAACATCAACAGCGTCATTGAACCTCTCTGCGTCGAAGAGGCGCTAAAACACCTGAATTACAATGTTGACGCGGTAGTTTCTCTGGGCGGAGAGGATCTTGTAGTTTACACAATCGACAAAGATAAAAAAATAATCAACAGCTTTTCGGGAAACAAGTGCGCTTCCGGCACCGGAGAATTCTTCAAGCAGCAGCTCGTCCGTATGAACATGAAACTTGCTGATGTAAATTCCCTTGATGATCATTGCCGTGTTTTCAAACTTTCTTCCCGCTGCTCCGTATTTATGAAAAGCGACTGCACCCACCGCCTGAATAAAGGAGAAGCGACAAAAGGCGATATAGTGCTTTCGCTGAGCGATGTCATGGCCATCAAAGTAATTGATTTCCTGAAAAGAGCCAGAATACACACAGGCAAGGTTTTGCTTGTCGGCGGCGTGACTCAAAATCAGCATATTGTCCGTTTTATCCAGCAAAGACTGCCGGAAATTGAATTAATTATTCCTCCTCAGGCGCCCTTTTTTGAAGCTTACGGCGCAGCGTTTCTCGCCCAAAAAACCGGCAGTGTCTTGCCTGAAATTGACCAGCTTTTTAAAGAAAGCCGCATACAATTTAAAAGGTTCAAAAATTTAAAAAACGCGGAAAAGCGCGTCACGTACCTTCCCTCTCAGAAGGGCAAGGTTGTGGCCGGCCGTGAATACATACTTGGCGTGGACGGAGGTTCAACCACAACCAAGGCTTGCCTGATTGACATCGAAACAAACGAAGTAACCGCTTCCTTTTACGGCCGGACTCACGGCGATCCGGTAGCCGCGCTCAAAAATTGCCTTCGTGAAATAAAAAAACAGATTCAAAATGACATCGGTGACGAAACAATTAGTATTACTCTTGCCTCGACTACGGGTTCTTCACGTGAAATCCTCGGTGTGTTTCTGGAAACGCCTGCTGTTTATAACGAAATCATCGCGCACGCGGTCGGCACCACTTTTTACCGCGAAGAAATCGATACTATTTTTGAAATCGGCGGACAGGACGCCAAATATGTTTTCCTGAAAAATAAAGTGCCGATAGATTACGCCATGAACGAGGCCTGTTCAGCGGGAACCGGCTCCTTTCTGGAAGAATCTGCGCAAGGCGATTTAAATATATCCCGCGCCGAAGAAATCGGAGATATCGCTCTCTGTGCTGACGCTCCATTAAAATTCGGAGAACATTGTTCCGCCTTCATCAATTCTGATATCCGTAACGCCATACAGCAGGGCGCTTCGCGCGAAGATATTACCGCCGGTATTGTCACCTCCATTGTGTCCAATTATCTCAATCGTGTCGTCGGCAACCGGACAATAGGCAAGCATATCGTTTTACAGGGAGGCGTGGCTAAAAACAAAGCAGTGCCTCTTGCCTTTGCCATGCTTCTGGATAAGGATATTTTGGTTCCTCCGGACCCCGAGCTTATGGGTTGCTTCGGCGTGGGAATCTTGGCCAGACAAAAATTGCAGGAAGGTTTTCTCGAAAAAAGCTCTTACAGTATCGATAGCATTCTTGCCACTGATATCGTTTATGAAAAAGAATTTCAGTGCAAAGCGTGCGATAATTTCTGCCCCATCAAAGTGCTTAACGTGAACGGCCATAAATACATGTTCGGCGGCCGCTGCAATAAATACGCTAACATCAGAAAGAAAAAAACCATCAACGAAAGTGATGTTTTCGATTATATTGAAAAACGAAACGATATACTATTTAAAGAATGCGCGCCGAATCCGGATAGTTTTGTCAGAAAAAAAGATTTTGTCGTCGGCATTCCCAGATGTTTTTCTATCTACACATTATGGCCGCTCTACTCATGGTTTTTTCATATTCTGGGAATTGAAACGATTGTTTCTAAAAATATATCGCCTGAAGGCGTGGCGCGTGTGGAAAGTAACTATTGCTTTCCCGCGGAAATAGCGCACGGCGCAGTTCAGGATATTTTCGACCATAATCCAGACTATATTTTTCTGCCGCATTTTCGCGATATGGAAAGCTATGAACAGACTGCTCCCGCTAATTTTTGCCCCATAACCCAGGCCCTGCCATATTACATAAAGAAAGCGTTTCCGGAAATTGCCGAAAATAAATATTTGGCGCCTGTTATCAGTTTTATGTACGGCAAGGAAAAAGCCGCTGAAGCTTTTGTTGAAACCGCCTTGACTCTGGGCATAAACGACAAAGAAGCTAAAAACGCCTTTTATCTTGCTTACGAAAAACAGATGGAGTGCTTTAATAAGTTTACTAAATTGGGAAATGAGGCGCTCGCGCAGGCAAGGCGCTCGCAGCGTCCGGTCATCGCCCTTCTGGGACGGCCGTATAACACTTTTACCGCCGATGCCAATATGGGTATCCCCCGGAAATTCACGACACGCGGCTACACGATCATCCCCTTTGATATCCTGCCTTTCATGGATGAAACAATTTATCCTAATATGTACTGGTATTACGGCCAGCAGGATATGAAAGCGGGCGTCCTCTTGAAAAAGGAAGATAATATTTTTGTCACTTATATTTCCAATTTTTCCTGCGCGCCTGACTCGTTTATGCTGCATTATCTCAAATGGATAATGGTAACCAAACCTTTCCTAATTCTGGAACTTGATTCGCACACGGCGGACGCGGGCGTGGACACGCGCATAGAAGCCTTCCTGGATATTATCGAAGGATACCGCTCCAAAATAGGCGAAATCAGCGAGGAACGCTACGATAACGGGCTGCGTTTCATCAATAATCCCGATGAAGAAATTCATATAAAAAACGTTTTTACCGACGAGAAAATCCCCATTAAAGGCAATCCGCGGGTAAAGCTGCTTTTATCCAACATGGGAAGATTGTCTGCGGAATTGATTGGCGCAACAATTCGCGGCCTTGGCATCAACGCGGAAACAATGCCGGTTCCTGATATTTACACGCTGCAGATGGCGCGCAATCACGCCTCCGGAAAAGAGTGCCTGCCTTCACATTTAGTTTTGGGCAGCACACTAAAATATCTTTCTTCTGACAAATATCGCAAGGATGAAACATATATTCTGTTTGTCCCCACCACAACTGGCCCCTGCCGCACAGGCCAGTATTTTGTTTTTTATGAAAATCTCTTCAAAGATCTGCGCATGGAGAACGTCCTTGTCTTCACGCTGGATTCAGACAATTCCTATAACGAACTCGGTTCCGAGTTTTCCAAATATGCCTGGTGGGCGGTGATTATCGGCGACTACATGAAAGACGTGGAAACATCCCTCCGGACATGCGCCGCTGATCCGGTTCAGGCCATGATTACATATGACGAACTTTGGCACAAAATGATTTCTGTCGCCGAAAAAGATA
>DSAV01000157.1 GCA_011046295.1 Deltaproteobacteria bacterium
AAGAAGAAGACTGAAAGGACGTAAGGTGACGTACCCCCGTCACCATGAATATGAAAACGTACGCTCAAGGGTGGTCAAAATTGGGTTGTCACAGATGGTCATTTTTCGGTTGTCAAAGCCAAGGATAGTCCGCGAATCTCATGGAAATATTGATATCTATAGTCAGTTTTGTTTTGGGGATGCTGACAATTTATATGACTGCTTACTCGAAAGCTAAGGGAAGAAACCTTGCTTTAATAGAAGACATATCAAGGCTTGAGGATGAAAAACAGAGAATTATCGCAAAGTACAATGCTGAGACAGAAGAGATCAGAAAACAGCATTCCCTAGACATTGAAAAGCGAAAATATCAGTACGAGGACAAAAGAGCTCAATTTACAAAATTCTTTGCCTTGCTTGATGAGTTTAACAGTAAAGGTTACAAAGTCTTTGTTGAGCGGTTTTCTCCCATGATGAATGAATTTCTAGTTCCATACATTGAAGATGGTGAAGCTCAAAATAATGCAATCGGCATGTTTAATGAGCGCACGCAGACCTTATTCAACGAACTGTATGAAGAACAAATTAAGGTAAATAACGAAACGAATACTATACGCCTTGTATCTTCGCCAGAAATTGATGCACTACTAGATAAGCTGGAACTAGCTATCAAGAAGTCGACAGATGACACCGTTGAAATGATGAGGTTTATGTCAACCCCACAATTTTGGGGTGATCAAGGCCTGATCGCCCCATACCAACAACAAGCTGAGGAGTCTGGAAAGCTCGTTCAACATTGCCGTAATAAACTAAGAGAGCGCATGAAGCATGAGCTTAATGAAATATAGGAACGGCTAACAATGCCATCAACGCCGACGCTCGTACCTCGCGCGGTTTATGGCGAACGTTATTCCAAAACAGGCGCGTTTTTATCTTCTTCATCAATCCCCAATTTCTGAATCCGTTCAATTTCGTTTAGTTTCATTTTGATAACAATAATTAAGAAAATGATGGCCAGCCAAAAAAGTGCGAGGCTGCCGTACACAGTATAGGCCTCAACCGGTGTGGTCGGGAAAACGGGGATTTTTTCTTCGGCAAAGGCAAGGCAGGGGAGGGCGAGGAAGAAAAAAGAGATTGCCACGAGGCTTACGGCTTTTCGCAATGACAAAAATAGAGATTGCTTCGCTACGCTCGCAATGACAAATGAAGTACGAAGAGATTGCTTCATTCGCTTGAGCGGATTCGCAATGACAAATGACAATATTGAAATTATTATATTCATAAACGCTCCTAACTTAAAAAGCCGACCGCAGTCATGGTTAAAAAGTAAAGCAGATAAATAACGGCGATAATCGTAAATATCGTGCTTCTTTCACCGCGGCCTGATTTTCGATCCAGAAAAGGAATAAGAAAGAAAAAGAGAATTCCTGCGGATACGCACAAGATAGCGATGGTCTCGCCGTTGAATATCCAGATAGTGCCGGGGAAAAGCTTTAATGTTTCCAGCATAAAGAGAAAATACCACTCCGGCTTGATGTTTTCCGGCGCCGCGGCCAGAGGGTTAGCCTTTTGGCCGATTTCCGGCGGCAAGAACACTGCCATTGTGACGACAATTCCCAAAACCACCAGCCAGATCATGATGTCTTTGTAAAAAACGTTGGGGAAGAAAGGCTCTCCCTCTTTTTGCTTGTCTTCCACGGATAAAGGTACGCTCATGCCGTGATACTGCACCAAAAGCACATGCAGTCCGATAAGAAGCACGGAAAGAAGCGGCAGAATCGCCACATGAAAAGCGTAAAAGCGTGTGATGGTATCGCCCGTAACTTCCGCGCCGCCTCGTAAAAATATTTTTATGAAATCTCCGATTATGGGAAAACTGCCCGCTCCGCCGGTGGCTACGCGCACCGCGGCAAAAGCCCGTTCATCCCAAAGAAGAAGATAGCCGGAAAGACCGAAGAAAATGGAAATGCCCAAAAGGATAAAACCTGTTACCCACAGCATCTCTCTGGGCTTGCGGTATGATTTAACCAGCAGCGTGCCGAAAAGATGGGTAAAGACAAAAACAATGCAAAGCTGCGCCCCCCAATGGTGAAGAGAACGGAAAAACCAGCCCATGTTGATTTTGGTGACGATATTGATGATGCTCTCATAAGCGTAATCGACATGCGGCGTGTAATAAAAAGCCAGCAGCATTCCGGTGATAAACTGCATGATGAACAGAAAAAGGGTGATGCCGCCGGTATAATACAAAATATCGTAACGATGACTGGGTACAAGCTTGCTTTTGGCAAGTTTTTTCAGTTCCTTAATATCGTAGCGCTCTTCAACCCAGCTTTTAAATTTTGGCCAGATCAACTTCCACTCCCTTCCTGGCAATAATCAGTTTATCGCCTGCTTCCATAATTTCAAAAACTTCCAGGGGCCTGGGCGGAGGTCCTTCAATATTGATACCATGGTCATCGAACCAGCCCTGATGACAAGCACAGTAAAATTTTTTGTCTTTTGGTCGATAAGCCACGTTGCAGTCCATATGAGTGCAAACGCCGCGGAAAGCGGCCATGCTGCCATCTTCTCTCTTTAAGAATATTCCCAGTACTTCGCCCCAGGCAAAAGACTGAGTTGAATTATTCGGAAGATTAGAGAAATCCGATTTATCCAGCACGACATAATCCGGATCAAGTCCCAAAGTGGGAAATGCGAATTTCACCAGAGAATAAAGAGTGCCGGAAAAAAATGCGATCAGCGAACTGCCGAACAGCGTATTGAGAAATTGCCTTCTTGTTATGAGGGAAAATTTAATTTTCATTTCTTCCCAACTCCCAAAAATTCTTTAAATTTATTTTTCAGCAGAGTTTTCCTTAAGCCCACAATGCCGTCGGTGGGGCGGACGTCTTTTGGGCAGGCGTCGATACAGCGGAAAACAGTATCGCAACCCCAGACGCCGTCTACATGATTAAATTGTTCCAGAATTTTTTCGGAACGCTGATCGCGTGAATCAAGTGAAAATCTCTGCAGTTTGGCCAATGCCGCGGGCCCCGCATAATTGCCATCTCTGTTTAAAACGGGACAGGCGCCCCAGCAGCAGGCGCAAAGAATGCAATTGACGAATTGATCAATTTTTTTTCTATCTTTCTCGCTCTGATAAATTTCTTTTTCCGGCGCGGAACCTTTGCGTATCAGGTACGGCTGTACCTTTTCGTACATCTGCCAGAAAGGAGTCATATCCACGACCAGGTCTTTGATGACTTCAAAATTGGGCAGAGGCTCCAGAATTATCGTATCCGTTTCGAAAATTGCTACCTGCGTGCGGCAGGCGAGGTCTATCTTGCCGTTGATCACCATGGCGCAAGAGCCGCAAATAGCCGATCGGCACGATGACCTAAACGATAAAGTGCCGTCAATTTCATCCCGTATGCGCAAAAGCATCGCCAAAACGGTGAGCCCGGGAATAACTTTTATTTTGTACGAAGCAAAATATGGTTCTTTTTCCGGTTCTTTCGCGTCATAACGCAGAATTTTGAAAGTATAAGCATCGCTAATCAATATTTTCTCTCCATTGGTTGATATTTGGTAATTTTAACTTGTTTATAAGAAATAAGCGGGTCGCCTTTTTTACCTATCT
>DSAV01000078.1 GCA_011046295.1 Deltaproteobacteria bacterium
GCACAGAAATTATTTTAAAATGGGTAAAAAAAAATCCAAATATAAAGGATACCCCATGATTAAAAAAATACCCGATCAATTCTGGTTTCCCTTCTGGGTTGACAAATGGATATTCGGTTCCATGCGAATCGAATTCAATCCGGTTGAGCGCGCTATTTGGGTTGACTTACTTGCGCTTGCCGCAAAAGACGATGGTTTCATTCGCGCGAATGAAGAAACACCATATCCGCCTGAACAGCTTGCGGGATTGTTGGTTTATGATATTACCGATTTTAAAACCGCTATAGAAAACTTCGTTGAAAAAAACAAGATAAAACGTGACAAAAATGGTATCCTGTATATTACAAATTGGAATAAATACAAACTCGCCAACTCCTATAAAAGAATATTAAAACACCGGAAAGTGTTGCTAGGTGAAACGGAAAGCGTTACAAGTGAAACGGAAAGCGTTACAAGTGAAACGGAAAGCGTTACAAGTGAAACGGAAAGCGTTACAAGTGAAACGGAAAACGTTACCCAAATCAAATCAAATCAAATCAAATCAAATCATAATAATAAGAAGACTACGTCTTCTGCTCCGAACGATAATAATCGTTCTAAGCAATCACAAAAAATAAACTTCAATTTCATTTCTAAAAAATGGGAAAACATCACAGATGAAGACCTCACTTTCTTAAGTGACTCTTATCCGGCGTGCGACATTAAGATCGAGCTTAAAAAGATGGCAGCCTGGCTTGTAGCAAATCCGAAAAAACGAAAGAAAGATTACAGGCGATTCATCAACAACTGGCTTTCAAGGCAACAGGACAGTGGGGGAACGAAAGGAATAAAAAAATCTGGCCTTGATTCCTGGCTGGAAAAAAGCAAAGCAAAGGACGAATTAGTATGAAAAATATAAATAAACTTGAATTCCAATCAATCTTAAAAAAGATCGAATCGGCCTATGATAAAGAATTTTCCGAAGAGAAAGCTGATCTCTACTTCGACAACCTGAAAGACTTTGATCTTGATGTAATCCGCTTAGCCTGCCGTGAAATGGTAAGGACCAGAGAATTGAAGTCAATTCCTACCATCGGAGAGATACGGAAAGAAGCCTCATTTATCCGGAATGAGAGACGGTCAAGGCAAAATAAGTCAGTCTATTGTAAACATTGCAGCGGGACAGGCTGGATTATTGTAGAGGAAAAAGACGGAATGAAATACAGCACGGCCTATAGATGTGATTGTAAAAACGGCCAGAGCATATCAAAGGACAGCATGAGCTACAAGGAGGCTATGATAAAGTACGGTCTGCCGCCGTTGAATCAGCCGGAGCCAAGCTATCCTATCATCACAGCCGAGGATATCATTGCGGATCCAGGGAAAGTCTACAGCGGCGTGCGAGTCGAGCTCATCTGTAAAAATTGCCATAAAATATATTATGTCCCCTATCACAGTAGAGTGACTGGACGTGAGATCATGGAGTGCTATATGGGGGCTGAGAATTTCAGGAAGCTTATAGAGGAAGGTTATGCCGAACATTTGGGCGGGGATAACTTGTGTGAGCTGTGTTATGAAGATGAGGGTAGAAAAAAGGGATTTTGGATATAAACTACCCCGGGCTAAAGCCCAGGGAGGTTATTTTGAAAGGAATATGGGAGATCGAGAAGTACCATGACAGCTAAAACCAACCGGCAAAAAGGGCAAGAATTTCAAAGATGGGTGAAAACCTATCTTGAAAAACTTGATTATGTGGTTTTTAATATGCCGTTGACTGGACGAATGACAAAGGGTTTTTATGTATCTCAGAAAAATGACATCTTTGGCTGTGATTTAGTGGCAAGGAAAAAGAATCAAACGTTATGGATTCAGGCAACGCTTCATTCAAACATAAAAGAACGTGAAAAAGAGTTCAGGAAATATTTCGAATTCATCAATCCGGAGGAGCATGTTCAATTGTGGATTAAAACCAAAAAAGAAATAAATATCAAAGAGCTTGATTTAGGGCAGGGTTTTTTTGATCTGGGGAAAATTATAAGGGGTAAGTTTTATTCACTTGGAGCGAAGGGAATATGAAATGGGATAAGATAATTAAAGAGGCTATAAAAGAGGGCTTTGTTACCATGTCCTATGGCGGTGTGGCAATTCTTATGAGTCACGAGGTACAGAAGGAACAGGGGATATTCGAGAAAACACAGAAAATGTGCAATAGGGAGATAAGGCATGAGAATGTCGAAACAAACAATAAGCTATTTTAGACACAAAGCTAACAAATGGCGCATGATTGCATTCTTAGGCATCATACTTGCTTTTTCAATCGGTTTTAATTTGGGCAGGATTTGGGAACGGGAGAATGATTTGAAAAGAATCGAAGTCAACCAGCAAAAGTTGCTGGCGCAATATAGACAGGCAAATAAACGCCTTGAAATGATGAGGCCATCGATTCGGATTTTGGAAGAATACGTACAGGAAATCAAAGATTTATGGACTTTTATTGAGCCATGAATCAAGGAGGTTATAAATGTTTGAACCGGAAACAGTTATTTTGATTCTGGCAGCATTCGGAATCGGTGTTACGGGTTTAACGGAAATGGCGAAGAGGCTTCTCCATGCTGAGGGCGTGGCAGCCTATATCATTTCTGCCGTGATATCAGCCGGCGCAACTGCCTACACTTTAGCAACTACGGGGGCTTTCACCTGGGTTGCTTTTGTGGTGTATTCGTTTGTCGTGTTTCTGGAAGCGAACGGAATTTATAAGTTCGTAAAAAAGTAAAAGAGATTGAAGGTTATAAGGGATAGGGGTGGGGAAATTTAAGGAGAAATTCATGAAAAAATATATGACAATCTTAGCTTTAGGACTTCTGATCTTTTCTTTCCAGGCTTACGCGACAAGTTCAGTTAACATTTTAATGACCGGTGTCAAGTGCCTGGGAGAGCCGAATTACATGTCAGTTTTCAATCTGAGCAGTCCGATGAATATACCATTCCTGGTTATCACGGCCTCAAATTTCGATATAGTGAAAGACGGCATGCGCCTTAAGATTATGTTCGACAGCGGTCAAAGAATTAATTACAAAATTGAGATCGAATCGGAAATGATCAAGGATTTTTGGATCGACATAGAAGCCTATCTACACGAAGGGCTGAATATGATTCAGATTATATCGCTGGACACACAGCCTAAGACAATAACGCAGGTAGGATTTTTTGTTTATTATTCGAGGTGAGAAATAAACATAAGTTTGAAATTATGGAGATACGGTAATAAAAATATTTGACAAACTATAAAACAATGCTTATATATAGTAAACGTGGACTTGACGTTAAAGCGGATAGCTTACCTGAACGATGAAACCCTGGGTGTCCTATGCCATGAAACCCTCCCTTTTTGTATAACCTTAGAACGTCCCTGGTTAAACAACCAACCAAACATTTCCTGTATTCCAAAATCAATCTATACTTGTAAGCGTGTCGTTTCGCCTAAATTCGGGAATACATTTGAAATAACCGGTGTCCCCGGAAGGTACGGGATACTGTTTCACAAGGGCAATATTTCAGAAGATACCCAAGGGTGTGTTATTTTAGGGGAATACTTCGATAC
>DSAV01000273.1 GCA_011046295.1 Deltaproteobacteria bacterium
ACCGCTAAGCCTAGAAAGAACAGGTGAGATGTCGAGGGAGGGCGCACGAGAGGTTTTATATAGTGGCGCGTCCCAAGGCCGATCACCGCAGAGGCCAAAACAACCGAAACGCCCATAACAACACCATGCCCGCCCAGCGCCAGCCGATAAGCGGCGGTCATTGCCCCTGTAACAGAAGCCGCCCGGTGGCCGAAAAACAAAGCGCATAAACTGATGATGATTGAGCGGCCGTCAAAGATCAGTCCCGGCCCCATCACCAATGGACGAAGCATGCCGATAATAGCAACCACTCCAAAGAGAAATCCTTGCAGCAAGGCGCCCGGCCACGTGTCTCTCGGCCAACGCTTGTCAATGAACCCCGACAAAACGCTCAACGCTACAAGCAATGCCAGGTTAAGAATTAAATCGATATAGGCCATATTTATTCATCAAAGATTACGGCAATTCGTGAAGCAAAATTACAGCGATTCTAAAAGAAGATTACAGTGATTTTTTAATCGTTGTAATCATGTTTCAACGCTTCACGTTATTGCCTCCATTAAAACAATATGTTAACCGGCAGGGCGTACAGATTCTCCCCAAACGGCAGGATATGCTCTCCCATGTAAAAAACATATCCCGCGTGAAGATTGCCCGCGCTTTTCCCCAGATCAATGACATGCTTAAAATCACTCTTTGTTACTGTCTGGGAAAGCTTTACTTCAGCAGCAATAATGGTACCGTCTTTTTCGATAATAAAATCTATTTCTTTTCTGTCAGAGGTTCTGTAAAAAAATATCCGCGCCGGGTGTTCAGCGTATTTTACCGCTTTTAGCAACTCCGCAAACACAAAGGTCTCAAGAAGAGCTCCTTTATATGGAGAAGACATTAACTGCTGAGGAGAAGAGATGCCGAGAAGATATGAAACAACGCCGCTGTCCGTGAAAAATATTTTATTGCTCTTTACAAACCGCTTATTTATGTTTCTGCTGTATGGTTTCAGCAAAAATATCTGATATGTCATCTCCAGAAGTTTCAGGTAATTATCCAGTGTCTTGTTGTCAATGCCCGCATCGCGCGCAATATCTGTTTTAATCAGGACATGAGAGGAGCGTGAGGCAAGCATATTGAACATCCTGATGAACTTATCCATATGCCGCAGCTCACCAATGTCGCGGATATCGCGCTCTATATAAGTGCTGATGTATGAACCGAACCAGAGATACCTGCCTCTCGGATTATCAATCTTCTGCACCTCGGGGTATCCGCCGTTAACGATACGCATGATTATGTCGTCTTTATTAATATCCGACAGCTTAATCTTTGCAATATTTTTTGAGAACAGCTTATCGAGAATATTATCATCTTTGAAAGCTATTTCCTTGCAGCTCAGAGGGAGAAGTTCAATGACCGCAATCCTTCCTGCCAGCGTATCGGCTATACCTTTGTATGCCATAATATTGGAAGAGCCGGTAAGTAAATAGCTGCCGTTTATTCTCTTTCTGTCCACATCCATTTTAATGGCATTTAGAATTTCAGGCATCTTCTGAACCTCATCAATGACAACAGGCTTTCTGAGACTATTGACGAACGTTTTCGGGTCTGAGCGGGCAGAGGCATAAACTGTAATATCGTCAAAGGTCATATATGTATCCAGGAGATCAAGCGCCAGTGTTGATTTTCCAACCTGGCGGGCGCCTGTCAGCAATACTACAGGAAAATATTTAAGGGCGTTAAGTATCTGAGCCTTGATAATTCGGGAATATTTCATATATGTTCCTTTAATTTATAGGAGCATAATACTATAATTTATATGGAAGTGCAATTCCTACATAAAAGCTTTACGGTTTCTTCTATTTTACGTCCTACGCTTCATTCTTCCCGAGATACGTTTTCTCCATCTCCGCGATTTTTTTCTTTAGTTCAGTCATTTTTATTTCGCGGCCGACAAATACCTTGTTAAGTTCTTCGAGCTGTGCAATTGTTTTTTTTTAGTTCTGCTGTCCTTTCTTCAACCATCTTTTCCGTCTCGTCTTTGAGTCGCGCGTTCTTATCACTCTTTTTTTTATGAGTATCTATATCACGCTCCAATTTTTTATTAGCTTGTTCCAATTGTTCCATTTTGGCTTCCAGCTTGCGGATAAGCACCTCGTTATATTGTTTCAGATACTCTGACTCTTCTTCTGCATTTTTAGTTTTTGGCTCAGCTTGCGCCGCGGAAGGCGCAGGGACTTTTTCTAATGTTTCCTGGACAACCTTTAAAAAATCTTCCGGGTCCATTGGCTTAACCAGAAAACGATCAGCCCCCAAATTAAGCGCGAATGCCCGGTCGCGCTCATCGGTATAGGTGGCGGTATAAAAAATAAAAGGGATTGATTTCAGAAGGTCGTCATTTTTCCAGCGGCGGCACAGAGCGAAGCCATCCATCACCGGCATCAGAATATCAGCGATAATCATGTCCGGCGGATTTTCCCGCGCTTTTTCCAGCGCGTCCGCCCCGTGAATGGCGCTAACAACTTCGTAGCCCTGGTCTGTAAGCAGGCTTTCCAGCAGGTAGCGATTTTCCTCTTTATCGTCCACAATCAGAAGAAGGCTCATTTACCATCTCTCCCGTTTATTTTATTTGTTTTTACGCGCCTCACTGATTTTCTCCAATTCTTCTATGCGTTTTTTCAATTCTCTCATGCGCAATTCCCTGTCCACAAATACCTTGTTTATCCGCTCCAACTCGGCGGTTTTTGCCGTAAGCTCGGCGGTGCGCTCGGCAATTTTTTGTTCCAGGTGCGTATTTAAATGGATTACTTCTTCCTCCGTTTTTTTGCGTTCGGTTATGTTTCTGACGAATTCGACCACGCCGGTAATTTCGCCCGTCTGGAAATCTTTTATGGGATAGCTGAAAAGTTCAATCCATTTGATATCCGAAGAAGAAGGGCCATGCACAACTTCTCTTTCGGTTTTCCCTGTTTTCAGACAGCGGAGCGTGGGGCAGGGATCGCATGGTTTATCTTTTTTATGATAAGCCTCGTAGCACTTTTTCCCTTCCAGTGGCACGTTTTCGGAATACCATTTATTCATGACTTCGTTGACGCGGCGAATGCTCAAGTCCGGCCCAAGGACGCTGATCCCGTCCTGAATGCTGGAGAAAACAGATTCCAGAAAGCGTTCGCTTTTTTTGATTTCTTCTTCCGCCTGCTTTCGATAGGTGATGTCCAGCACAACCCCCTCAATCCTCTGAGGCAGGTTATCCGTATCTTTGACCAGATGAGCGCTTATAATGACGGTGATTTTTTCTCCCGTTTTCGTCCTGGCTTCGACCTGATAGCCGGAGATAAAATCATTGGCGGCAAGTTCTTTTAGGCAGACGTTTCGGTCATCAGGATTTTGCCAGAAATCAGGCAGCCGCGTTCCCTTCAAATCCGCCGCTTCATCGAAACCCAGAATGCGGGCAAATGCCTGATTATGCTCCAGCAGCACTCCGTCCAACGTGGCGCTGTAATATCCTTCGTCCAGATCCATGACCGTTTTGCGGAATTTCTGTTCGCTCTCCCGCAGCTCTTTTGTCTTTTTATTTAC
>DSAV01000250.1 GCA_011046295.1 Deltaproteobacteria bacterium
ATTTAAATCGCAGTCCGCGTATTCGAATTTCATCACCGATGAGGTAACGGAAATGCCGCGTTCTTTTTCGATGGACATCCAGTCGGAAAGAGCGTGGTGGGACGCCTTGCGGGCTTTCACCGCGCCGGCCATCTGAATCGCGCCGCCGAAAAGCAGCAGCTTTTCCGTGAGCGTCGTTTTTCCCGCGTCGGGATGGCTGATAATCCCGAAAGTGCGCCGCCGCTCTATTTCTTTAAGTAATTGCTTGCCCACAATAATCTCATTTCAAATGCTACTATAAACCAAAACGCTGTCGTTTATTTTTTCATTGATCCGACTTTCGTGTTTAAGTTCCTGCAGATACACGAATGTTTCATTGAGCGCCAGAAATTTTTCAAAATCCGGCAGATCTTCGCCGAATATCTCTTGGGCCAGCATGCGCGCTGTTTTCGGAGTGTTGTTTAAAAATCCGTAAAAATAATTTTTGCGCTGCTCGTGATGCGCTCGTATTTCGGCGATTCTTTCGTTAACAGAGGATAATGAATTGCCATGACCGGGATGAATTTCCGCGCAGCCCAGCTTTTCAATCTTGCCCAGCGATTCCAGATAAGTTTTAAGCGGCCGGTAATTATCGTCAAATATGTTGGGAGTGAGGCTGGGCGCGATATAAGGCAGTATGTGATCTCCCGCCAGAAGAAATTTTTCTTTGGGGAAGAAAAAGCAGATATGGCCGCCCGCGTGTCCCGGCGTGGAAATTACTTGAAATTGCGTCGGGCCAAAGTTGCAGACCTGCTTATCTTCTAAAATATCGTCAGCGTCAAACTCCGTGATGATGGCGCGGATATCTTCAAACTCGTCGATAATCGCGTCTATTTCCGCGGGCGTCATGCCGTGGCTCGCGTAAAAACTTCTGGCTTGCGCCACAGCCTCGTCTGCCTTGCGGTAATGGCGGTATTCCTCAAAAGCCGGTGCGGAGAGGTAAACTTTCGCGCCGGTCATTTTTTGTAACAATCCTGCCATGCTGCAGTGATCGGTATGCACGTGCGTCAGATAAACCTGACGGATGTTTTGGATGTCGAGACCGACGCTTTGTAAATCGCCCTCCAACGCCGCCAGCGCGCTATCCGTATTTAAACCTGTGTCGAAAAGCGCGAGATTTTTATTTTGTACTAAAAGATAAGCGTGCACGTGCCGCAGGCGGTAAGGCATGCGTGAAGTTATGCGATAAAAATTTTTCTGTAGTTCTGTAATCATATCTTTTCTTGATCTTTTATGTCCGAAGCCTCTCATCGGGCGTCCAGCATCTTTCCGGATTTCGGTTTTCTAAACTGTGCCACAATGTCTTTGCGAGCGAATGAAATGAGCGAAGCAATCTCGCAAGTATCATGATATATTTAGATTGCCACCCCGGATCGATGTCCGGGGCAGGCTTTGCCACGGCGGACTCGCAATAACAAAGTACGATTGCAGCACGGTTTTTTCACCAGGATAACAAAATTTATATTAATCATCCTTGCGGTTTTTCATCTGGCGCTTTGTCGCGTCCAGTTCCATTTTTCTCAGGCGAACGCTTTTAGGGGTAATTTCCACAAGCTCATCTTCGGCGATAAATTCGATGGCCTGATCCAGAGATAAAATACGCGGCGGCCTTAAAATTACTGTCGCGTCAGAAGAGGATGCCCGCATATTTGTCAGCTTCTTTTCTTTGGTGATGTTCACATTGAGATCGCTCGCGCGGTTACGCTCTCCCACGACCATGCCCGCGTAAACGTCCGTTCCTATTTCCACGATCATTTCGCCGCGGTCTTCCATAGCGAAGCTCGCGTAAGTTGTAACGCGGCCGGGGCGGTCGGCGACAAGCGCTCCCGTCATGCGCTGCGGAATCGCGCCGAACCAGGGAGCGTAATCTTCCAATAATGAATTCATCACACCGCCGCCCTTGGTATCGGTCAAAAACTGACTGCGAAATCCGATGAGGCCGCGCGAAGGAATCAAAAATTCCATACTGACTCTGCCGGATCCTTTGTTGACAAGGCTCTCCATGCGGCCTTTTCGTATGGAGAGTTTTTCAGTAATTATGCCCACAAATTCTTCCGGTATATCCAAAAACAGCCTTTCCACCGGTTCATAAGTTTTACCTTTTTCTTCCCGGGTGATTACCCGCGGGCGTGACACCATTAATTCGTAGCCCTCGCGGCGCATCGTTTCCACCAATACCGCCATCTGCAATTCTCCGCGGCCACACACTTCAAAGGCGTCTGTTCTTCCCAGTTTTTTTATTCGGATAGCGACATTGCGTAGCGCTTCCTTTTCCAGCCGCTCCAGCAAATGACGTGAAGTAAGATATTTTCCTTCCTTGCCGGCAAAGGGGCTGTTGTTGACATAAAAAATCATCGATACCGTCGGCTCATCCACCTGCAAGCGTGGTAATGCCCGCGGTTCATCCAGAGACGATATGGTATCCCCGATACTGACATTTTCCACGCCGGATAAAGCGATAATATCGCCGGACTCAACGCTTTCAACCGGTTTTTTTGTCAGGCCGTAAAAAGTGTAAAGCGCGGAGAATTTGACGCCGGGAATTATTTTTTCCTGTGTGCAGAGGCTGTAGCTGAGGTTCATTTCCAGCTTGCCGCTTTGCAGGCGCCCGACGGCGATTTGCCCAACGTAAGAATCATAATCCAGATTGGTAACCAGAAACTGCGGGATATCTTCATCATTTCCCTGCGGCGCGGGTATACGCTCAATGATGGTCTGCAAGAGCGGCTGCAAATCGTTACTGTCATCGCCAAGTTTTTTATGGCTTACGCCGATTTTGGCGTTAGTATAAAGAATCGGAAATTCTATTTGTTTTTCTTCAGCGCCTAAATCGATAAAGAGATCAAAAGTATCGTTGATTACTTCTTCGATGCGCGCGTCGGCGCGGTCAATTTTATTGATAACCAGAATAATCGGCAGACGCAGACCGAGCGCTTTTTTCAAAACAAAGCGCGTCTGCGGCAGGGGGCCTTCGCTGGAATCAACCAAAAGAATCGCGCCGTCGACCATGTTGAGGCTTCGTTCCACCTCGCCGCCGAAATCGGCGTGGCCAGGCGTATCCACAATATTGATTTTTACGCCGTTGTAATCAACAGCGGTATTTTTCGCCATGATGGTGATGCCGCGTTCTTTTTCCAAATCCATGGAATCCATCACGCGGTCCTCAACGGCCTGATTTACCCGAAACACTCCGGTCTGCTTCAGCATGGCGTTAAGCAGTGTGGTTTTGCCGTGATCGACATGGGAAATTATGGCAATATTTCGTATATGATCTTTTTTCATCACTTTACATTCCTAAAGGACATCTTTTGTTAACTGGTTTTCGCGGTTGATATGGGCTGGAATTTAACCAATTTTAACCTGGGATGGCCGAACCTTTCTTTATCTGAGCGCGTTTCCATAACAAAAAGATAGCTTTTTAGCCAGCTATTTCTTTTCTATATATATTCGAAAAGGGAACGTTATTTTTGAAATAGTCTTTACAAATCAGTGGCGGAGCACTATATTTTAAAGCGAGCACTTAATATATTGA
>DSAV01000055.1 GCA_011046295.1 Deltaproteobacteria bacterium
ACTGCTTCAATCTTTGCTTCTGGCTGTAATTCTGGAATTGGCGACCACATGATCTACATCGATAGCGTTGTCTCTTGTTCTTATAAAACCCTTTCTTTTGTGTCTCCAATGAACCGCAATGGGGACACTTTTTTGTCCATTCACTCAGACCTCCTGAGTTTTTAATACATATACCATTGTTATTACTTAACTATTAACCATTTTTAGGCCCCGTTTTTTGGTATTAAGCCAAAAATTATATTGATTTGAAATTCATGAAGCGTTTTCAGGTCAGTGGAGAATAGAAATGGTTTCCAAAACTGCAGCTTTGGAATCGGATGACATTACAAATTCCTTCCGGTTCTAAATCTGCCTTAGTTGACCGGCTGCTGATTCTATTTGCGCCATAAGTTTTGGGTGGCTTTCCCATGTCCTAAAATGCGCCGGTGAGATATCCATGCTATGCGCCGCTTTTCCAATGGTTTTATATAAACCGCCGATACTGCATATTTTATGTCTTCCACAAGAAAAGCATGGCGGAACTCCTGATTTATAATGTAGCGACTGAAGAATATTGACTTCGAACGGCTCCAGCATATTTTGAAAATTTTCCCTCACCGTATCTGAATCCGTCTCGCCGCCACATGTGATCAATATGAAAGGCTTTGCCTTGATCGTATTTTTTACGTGACGGTAACCAAAAAACCTTTCAATAAAACTGATCATGGTCGCATTTATGGTTCCAAAATAAACAGAACTTCCCAAGACAACGGCATCGGCATCTTTGATTTTCTGGTAATAAGGCAGCAAATCGTCTTGCCACATACAGGTTTGGGGTTCGGCGCAAAGATTGACGCAACCCTTGCAACCGGAAAAGGTTAAATCCGTCAATTTCACAAATTCAGATTGCCCTCCGCATTTATCTAACACCAATTTTACCATGCGGTCGGTATTACTTTCACGACCCACTGACCCTGAGCTGAAACCGATAATTTTCATGCATTCCTCCTTGAAACATTTTCTGTCAGAATTGTCCGGTGTCTTCTTTCACCGGTTATTAGGGCAAACCTTGAGACATTCGTCGCAGTCAATCCAGTAATCATGTCCGGCTGTATTGATAACGCGTTCGATGTGTTTGAACCCTTCAGCGTCCTTGAGCGCCAACGGATATATGGCATGCTTGATTGCATAGGCCATGCAGGTCATCTTTTTGAAGCTGCCGTTTTTGGAAAAGGCATTCGCCGGGCATGCCTTTTGACATGCGCTGCATTTGGGGGGACAGGGATCTTTTTCAATCAGCGGATCGCCGGAAAGTTGGGCTGACGTCACAACGGCTGCCAACCGCAGACGCGAACCATACACAGGGTGATACATCTGGCCGCTATGGCCAAAAGCGCCTAGTCCCGCGCGCACGGCGGCGTGTTTCAACGAAATCAACCCCCATGGCTCCAGTTCATGGAAGACCAGCGGCGCATAGCTCGGGATCATCACAGCGGAATACTTCCCCTGCGCTTCGATAAAATTGCAGAGGTTTAAGCTGATTTCATCAAGCTTGCGGTAAACCGTATGATAGGAACGATGCAGACCGTACAAGTTATAATCCGGCGATTCCAAAATGCCGCGAGGGATCTGAATGCCGAAAACCACAACCGTCTTTGCGTCTTTACATACTCTGGACGGATGATGCTTTTCCGGAGCATCAACAAAACGCTCCACCGGCGCGAATCCGACAGCTGACACACTATCTTTCAAATGACGGATTATTGACTCTTTCATTGTTTCGGACATCATGCCCCCTTTCCTCTTATGAAGCAGTCGTGACGTTTCGCACGGACTGCAGCAGACGGCGTAATTGATTTTTTTCTTTATCACTGAGCGCGGAGAGAAACTCCCTGTTGGCAGCATCCATTTTCTTGCGTATTGACGGGATCACATTCCTCCCGGATAAAGTGAGGCAAATATGGATAGCTCTTCGATCTGTTTGATGAGGCCTTCTTTCAATGAACCCTGATGCTTCCAGACGATCAAGCACACCAGTCAGAGTGGCGCTGTCCAGGCCGGTTTGTTCGGATATCTCTTTGGCGGTAGACATATCCTCCCAGCCCAAGAAATTCAGAACCATCGCCTGAACAGCCGTAAGGTTTAAATCCACCAGACAGCTTGTCCAATAGCGCGCTCCCGCCTGATTTGCCCTAGCCAGCATAAAAAAGATGCAATCTTCAATTTTCATCGGTTTCTATGTCACCCTTATGCCTTGTAAGCGTATTACTTGTATGCAAACTATAATGAAAAGCGGTCGCTCGTCAAGCAAAATATTCAAAGTATTGAAAGGAAATAATTCCCGAACGTCTGATCTTCCACGGGCGCCGCTGGAGCACGTGGGTGTCTATGCGCCACCTTCAGTGCCCCAGTGCTTTTGTATAACCTGACAGCCTGGCTCAGTTGCGTGCCATTTCGGGATTTTAAACTCCAGTTCCGCGATCTGTCCATTCTCAATATGGGGGACGGCGCAGCTCTTCTTGTCTGGCGATCCTTCGCTCTTTCGGGACATTTTGCGTTTATCCTTAAAAATGCCATCAACAAAAAAATCATAAAAAGATTTTAATGAATTTTCGGATAAATATAAGAATTATTGTTACAATAAAATATAAACCGTTGGCTTGCATTATGTTGACTTCAGGAAGAAATCAGCAATACCCCCCCCTCTCTTTTATCAACTTGAACTCGATCTGAACGTGTTTAAGTATAGGACTTTAGTTCAAACAGTTTTTTATTCTGTGTCGAGACGATGTGGTAGAACTGATCCTGCGGGATGTAGATGTAGGGGATGTTGTTGTCGCGGCGGAAGAGAAAGTGCGCCAGAATCATCCGGTTGACCGCTTGATGGCCGACAATCATGATATTTATATAACCATTGCCTCCGGCGGGAGCTTGCCGGCAAATAACAGCAGTAAAAATAGGCTTTTATAATTTATCTGGAAATGCTTGACTTAAGTCAATTAAATTACTTTAAAAGTGACTTATAAGATGCCTAAATCCATTTTCCGGAAAGGAGATAAAAGGATGGCTGAAAATTTGAGCCAGATACAAGATTTGACCCGCGCGTTTGTTCTGAAAGAAATAACCGCCTATCAGCAGCATTCTGTGGTCAGCAGGGAAATTATCCGCAAGCCTTCGGGAACGATGACGGTGTTCGCCTTCGATGAAGGGCAGGGACTGAGTGAACATACGGCGCCTTTTGACGCGGCGGTGTATATCCTCGACGGCGAGGTGCAAATCAAAATCGCGGGCGAAACACACAAGGTTAAAGCCGGAGAAATGATTATCATGCCGGCTAACAAGCCGCACGCGCTGCACGCGGCAAAAAAGTTTAAAATGTTACTGATTATGATTAAATAACACGCACAGACAAGGAGGTGTATAATGAAATTTAAAATAGCACCGAATATCCACTGGGTGGGCAAGGTGGACTGGGAACTGCGCAGGTTCCATGGCGAAGAATATTCCACGCACCGCGGGACATCGTATAATTCCTATCTGGTCGAAGATGAAAAGACCGCCC
>DSAV01000001.1 GCA_011046295.1 Deltaproteobacteria bacterium
CCTGATGAATGTATCGGCATTGGGTGTGGTAAAAAATAATGAATTAATACCAAATATCGTCCCGAAGAACGCTGTCGGATACAACCTCATTTACATAGGAAAGCCCACGGCCGGAGCCGCTGTTGGCGGAGCATCGTTTGCCTCGCAGGCATTTGAAGCGGGAAAGACAAAAGAGATAGAATTCGGTTCAAACCCCCGGTTGGAAAAAGCAACTTTCGATGTGTTCGAGAAAGTCAAAGGTGCCCTGAAGAAAAAGAAACTCATGTCACAAATGTCCTTGAAGGACATGGGGGCGGCGGGACTAACCTGCTCAACCGCCGAACAAGTATCCGAAAGAGGTTATGGTATTGAAATACTTACAGATAAAGTTCCTGTTCCCGCGGGTATGAAGGTTCATCCTCTGGCGCTTGCCGTGGGTGAGGACCAGGAAAGAAATATGATTGTCGCGTCGAACAAAGCCACGGAAGTTATCCTGAAAATTTTCCAGAATGACGCAAAATTCAAAAAATACGGCGGAAAGGTCGCGGTAATCGGCAAAGTTTTAAGAGAAGACCGGTTCGTGATGAAAGACAACAAAACCGTTTACTGTGACATTCCCGTAAGTCTTGTCACCGGAGCGCCTGTTTATAAGCGGGCTTTAAGGAAACCCGCAGCGGGAGTTAAAGAACAGGTATTTCATCTGCCCGCGCCGAAATCTCTGGAGAAAGAAATAATCAGGGTCATCTCCTCCAGAAACGTGTATTCCAAAGCGGACGTGTTTAGTTCTCTCATAGAAAAAAAAGCGGGGCATATTATTACAACGCCTGACAAAACAGATGTCTGTGTCATTGCTCCCCTCAAAAACGAAAAAACATCCGCCAGGAACAAGCGAATCGGTATGGCCCTTGTTTTCGGCGGCAAATCCATTCACGGCAGAAACGGTACCGCCGAAGAACAGGCTTACCTTGCTACTGTTCTGGCGCGGCTTAAGCTTGCGGTCGCCGGACTGAAACCGGTGGCGGTCGCAGACGGCTGCAATTACGGCAATCCCGGCAACCCGGAACATTATTTTTGCTTTGCCAAAGGCATCGATGGATTAAACAAGGCGTGCAGAATACCCCTGTATGGTGAGAAGGAACCAATGGCCGTGGTCGCCGGAAACGTTTCACTTAAAAATACCTTTATCAGCAAAGGAAAAGAAGAGCCGATTGATCCGTCTCTTATTCCGACCGTTTTCGGATATATAAAAGATTCCGGCAAAACCGTTACCACCGGCCTTAAAAGCGCGGGCAGTATTCTTTTCCTTGCCGGCAAAAGGAAACATGAATTCAAGGGCTCGGAGTATGCCCTTCTGCACGGTAAAACCGGGAAAAACCTTCCATCCCTATCGCCGGCCCAAGCGGGGAAACTCGAATATGCGGCGCTGGAAGCCGCGGGAAAGAATCTCATCAAAGCTTCCGCGGTTATTGAAAACGGCGGCCTTGCCGCAGCGCTGGTAAGAATGATGATGGCCGGCGGGAAGACAGGAGCGCAAATCGACATGAACGCCATAAGCAATCTGCGCGAAGATTACGCGCTTTTCAGCGAATCGATTGGCTATGTTCTGGAAGTTTCGAGGCCGAACGCACTGAAGCTAAAAGCGGTTTATAAAAAATATGGAATCACGCTGATACCCATCGGGGAAACGACGCCGTTGAAATCTTTCTCGGGTTTGGCGGGTGGAAAAAAAGTTTTTGATATCCCCATGGCCGAGCTGGCAAAGCAATGGCACAGAGTCAAATGACAACTGACAAAAAGCGGGAGTTCATCATCCATGCAGACGCTTTATGGTCAAAAATTATTTCTTCGGCGGCTGGTAAAACTTTTACGAAGATGGGATAAAGATTACTCCTTAAAGCGATAGATTTGCTTTGTACAAACACTGCCGCTCTTTAGGATGGTCTGGCACTAAATCTTAAATTCGGGTAAGCAATTGACTCCTCAATGTTGATTGTAGCCGTGAAAAAAGACGGATTTTTGTTTTTCTAATCCGGCGCGCCGCGAATGCCTTTTTTAAATCTTACCTCAATTCTGTACGCCATAATTTTCCTTGATATATCCAATATCTTTAGTTCATCTGCTGCGTGGGATAATTAACGAGCTTATGCCCAAAACCCCCGATTATGCAATGTACAAATGGATCTTTCGCGGTGGGATCTGGTTGCGCCGGAACGCGGGTTTGACGTTATTGCGCTTTTTTGAATAAGCTGCTATGAATTCTCAAACTAAAACGACAAACGAATCGCCGAAATGGCAACCTCGGTTGAAATGAATACGAACGCTTTGGAAAGGGAAAATCTTGTTTGATCGGGAAACCAGCTCAATTCCTTGTAATCTCTGTCAATCGACGGATGTGGATGTGATTGCCCGCAAAGACAGGGAAGGAAAACCACTTCAGACAGTGATGTGCAGGCATTGTGGTCTGATCTGGACAGACCCGCGTCCCGCCCCGAAAGAAATCGTCCATTTTTATTCGAAATCGTACCGCAGGGAATACAAAAACATTGTCCGTCCAAAAAAGAAACACGTCTATCGCGACGGTTTGGAGACAATCAAACGCCATCGTTTTTTTCAGACGGTTGCCCGTGAAGGAGACACGCTCATGGATATCGGCGCGGGAAACGGTGTTTTCGTCTATTGTATGCGACAGTTGGGCTTCGATGCAAAAGGCGTTGAGCCCGACGAGGATTTTGCGAGGTATGCGCGCGAAGCGCTGGGCATTCCGGTGATTACGGGATTTGCCTCAGATATTAAGAAAACGGAGCATTACGATCTGGTGACGCTCCACCATGTGCTGGAACACATGACAGACTCACTGGCCGAACTCCGGCATCTTTGGCGCCTGCTCAAACAAAACGGCCATCTCATCATCGAAGTACCCAATGCGGAAGATATTTTACAAGCGCCGGGAAACCGTTACCATAAGGCCCACATCTACACCTTCAATCCCGAGACACTAAGCGCGCTATTGACGCGGGCAGGTTTTTCCGTGGTGACCATGCGTGTGGCGCCATACAACGGCAATATATCGGCCATTTTTCAAAAGAAAGATGAAGTGTGGGACAACAACACATTGAACCAAAACGGTAATTACGCCAAAATGGTTCGTTTCTTCAAACGTCACACCCCGATACGTCACTATACGAGCCCGATTCCCTATACCAAGTTGTTCCGGAATCTTTCTGCCGCACTGAGGGAATGGATAGCCATCCGTGAATTTCACGAAGATAAGGCCATGCTCAATGCCGTGGTTTCCAAGTACCTGGACACAAGGGCGCGATAACCATTTTGGAGGCCTTGATGAACGATCAGGAGAGGTTGACCTATAAAGACCTGCTTTTGCGGATGCGGACCGAACTGCTTGAAACGGAGAGCATGGCCCGCGAATCCAGCCGGCCGGTGACTCTCGACCAGGCGGCCGTCGGGAGAGTATCCCGCATCGATGCCATTCAGTCGCAACAAATGTCGCTGGC
>DSAV01000107.1 GCA_011046295.1 Deltaproteobacteria bacterium
ACGTCGTACTGGCCGGCAACAAGCCTCCCGAGACCGTAATCGGTGAGGATGGTAACACCGATCTGAGAGTTTATGTCGCAAAGACCAGCGATGGAGAGCCCATTGCTCACTTTGCAACGCCCACATATTTTACTAATGAAATAAAGGCGGTGCCTGGCTATGACGCAGGGACATTCTATGAGAGTCTTGTCATCGATAGAGAATGTGCCAGAGACTATGCCGATAAACTCCTTCCCCGTTGTAGAATGTCAGAATATATGATCAAGAAACCAATAAAAAATTTCAGATTCTGTTGACAAACAGAGAAAGATTATCAGAATAAATGAGCCTCTTTTTAGAGGCTTTTTTATTGGAAAAGGGCGGCGGGTTTAGGGACCGTGCCGCCCTTTCAAAAACGGGGATCAAAGATTGATCCCACAAGGATGATGCTATGATAATCTTTTTTTCTGTTGTTCTCAAGGATCTTTTTATCAAAGGCCGTGATTATCCATGGCCCAAGCCTGGCAGATGCCCGCGTTGTAAGGGTTGTAATTTGTGGGGGCATGGTTTTGTTCAGGCGCTTTTTGATGGGTTCTATGCACCGTTGTGGCTGAAGCGTTACCGATGTCCGACATGTAGATGCGTAATAAGGCTCAGGCCTCGGGGCTATTTCAGGCGTTTTCAAGCCTCTGTTGAGACTATCCGTTCAAGTATATCCCACAAATTAAAAACCGGCAGATGGCCTCCTGGTCTTCCCCATACCCGACAGGGTCATTGGCTAAGGGCTTTGCGTAAGAAGGCAGCGGCTTTTTTAAATAACACCTGGAATCAGGGGCTATTGAAAGCTTTCGATTACCTTATCGAGCAGGGCCATATCCCTGTGAGCCGTTCAATTTAATCTGCAACCTTTTCCGTGTCTTATACACCCTACCGAAGAGTGTCGTTTTTAGAGCCTCCTTTCTGTTGTACAGGGATGAAAAAACATGAAAGGAGGACTTTTTATGACAGAAGATGAAAAAATAGAGGTTGCGGTCTTTCGCTTTTCGGTAATTAGCGACTTTGTCAACGGAATGCAAATGAGCCGGGAGGAGAAAAGACGGCTTTTGCGGGACAAGTGCGCCAGGAAGTGGAACATTCCATTTTCAGCAAAGACTCGAATCAGCAAAAACACTGTTCGTCGCTGGATCAGGCTTTACACCAACAGTAACGGGAAGCTGGAATCTTTGTATCCTCACGATCGTGCTGATAGAGGTAAAAGCAGGGGCATGGATGAAGATACCTGCCTTTCACTGATCCGGTTAAGAAAGGAATTTCCAACTGCTACAATTCCATATCTGACAGGGAAGATGAAACAGAGAGGGATGGTTCCCCCGGGATGTACTTTGAACCTGTCCACGGTTTATCGCTTTCTGCACCACCACAACCTGATGGAACAAAACAAGCATAAACCCGTAGACCGGCGAAAGTATGAAGCCGAACTGCCCAACGACCTCTGGCAAAGCGATGTGATGCATGGGCCGAAAGTCGAAGTTAAAGGCAAAATGAGAAAGAGCTATCTGATCGCCTTTATCGACGATCACTCCAGGCTGGTTCCCTACGGTGAGTTTTATCTCTCCGAAGCCGTCGGTTCTTACCTGGATGCATTTGAAAAGGCATTGTCTAAAAGAGGGCTGCCGAGAAAATTGTATGTGGACAACGGCCCTGCCTTTCGCAGCAAACACCTGGAGCAGATTACCGCGTCATTGAACATTGCTCTGATTCATTCAAAACCTTATCAACCGCAAGGGCGTGGAAAGATTGAAAGGTTCTTCAGGACGGTGCGAAGCGGTTTTCTCACCGATTGTAAAAGCAAAAGTCTGGATGATCTGAACGAGCGCTTTGATAACTGGTTGAATGGTATTTACCATCAGAGAAAACACAGCGCCACGGGCCAGACCCCTTTTAAGCGTTTTACCTCCAAAATGGAGTGTTTGAGAGCCGCTCCTGAAAATCTTGCGCTTTACTTCCGCAAGGCCGCCAGACGCAAGGTGGCCAAAGACCGAACTATTACCTTAAACGGCAGGCTTTATGAAGCGCCTGTGCCTTTGATCGGAAAGCAGGTGCAACTCCTTTACCATGAACATGATATGCGGCAGGTGGAAGCGCTCTGGGACCAAAAATCATATGGTTTTTTGACACCGGTCGATCTGCACGTCAATTGCAGGGTGAAAAGGGATAAGAACAACAATATACAAATAGATGATGAATCAACCAGCTACCAGGGTGGAAAGCTCTGGGCTTCAAAAAGGATATATGATGATGAACGATAATTACCGTACTTTCTTTGGCCTGAATAAGGAGCCTTTTGGAACGGATATCAGACTGTCGGACATTCTCAAAACACCGGAGCTTGTCGATGTCAAAGAGCGCTTTGATTATGTCATACGTCTCGGCGGAATCGGCCTTGTCACCGGAGAGGTAGGGAGCGGCAAATCAACAGCCATAAGATATGCCCTGGGAGATCTGCACCCCTCAGAGTATTGCAGTCTCTATATCACCGCTTCCTCAGGCTCCATCATGGAATTTTACCGGCAGATGATAAATGAACTGGATATTCATCTTACCAGCAACTCTAAAGCCATTATGCTCAGGTTGATTAAAAAAGAGATAGCCGAAATTGTCCGGGAGAAAAAAATGAAGGTTGTTCTGATTGTCGATGAGGCATCATTAATGCGGCTTGAGGTCTTTGCAGAACTGCATACCATCTGTCAGTTTGAAAAAGACTCCAAACCGTGGCTGCCGATCATCCTGGCAGGACAAAATAGCCTCATCGATAAACTTACCTATCGGTCTTCTCAGCCACTGGCATCCAGAATTGTCGCCAGAAGCCATCTGCATGGCGCCGACTTGAAAGGAATGGAAAATTATCTGAAACATCACATAACTATCGCCGGCATTGAACAGAACCTCTTTGACCAGACCGCAGTTACAGCCATCCATCAAGGCTCCGGCGGGCTTTTTAGAAAAGCGAATCATCTGGCCAGAGGCTCGCTTATAGCAGCCGCTGCCAAACAGTCTGTTGCCGTCAATGCCGAACATGTCAGATTGGCAGCTACGGAAGTATTTTAATCATTAAGGAGGATATGACAATGACACATCACGAAGAATGGGAATATGAAAGAAAGCTGGAAGACATAATTGTTCGACTCAGTGACCTTATGCTGGACATAATGCTTATGAGTATTAAAAAGATCAATAAACAGCATCAATCCCTGGCAGAACTATTGGAACCCAAACAAACCAATGACATTACATTTTAATTACACCTGGGCCGATCTACCGGATCGGCCCACCACTAAATAATCCGAAAAAATCTTGCCCGTTCAAAATAATCAGAAAAATCCCGTCTAAACAATCTGGAAATCAACAATAGTGTAGTGAGATTGGCGACAGTGACCCTGTTGTGCCTCTGGATTATGGGGGGGGTGGTTGTGGGAG
>DSAV01000183.1 GCA_011046295.1 Deltaproteobacteria bacterium
CTTGTGTTAAACAATGTCGCCAATAAGCTGATAAAAATCGCCTGTGCGATGATAAAGAACAACTCGCGATATGTGAGCACTTATCAATCCATAAACCCCATGTGCTTAAATATCGCTTGACATAGTCATAGTGTTCGCGATGAAAAACCAGCGGCACTTCATAAATACAGCTGACATCCTTTGCCGTGAAAACAGAAGACACTTCCACATTGCAGAACAACGCTATCTTAGCCTTGATATCATCGGATAGAAAATTTTCCGTCCGGCAAAGCAAAATATCCGGCTGGATACCAATTTCCCGCAACGCTTTTACGCTGTGTTGAGTCGGTTTTGTTTTTACCTCTCCGGCTGTTTTGATGAAAGGAACCCAGGTTAAATGAGTAAATATCGCGTTTTGCTTACCGGCTTCATTACGAAACTGGCGGATTGCTTCCAGAAAAGGAAGGCTTTCAATATCACCGACCGTGCCGCCGATCTCCACAATCGAAACATCGTATCCTTCAGCGGTTTTAAAAATAAAATCCTTGATTTCATTGGTAATATGAGGAATTACCTGCACGGTTTTACCGAGATAATCACCGCGTCTTTCCTTGGTTATAACGGAATAATAAACCTGTCCGGTGGTAAGATTGTTGCGCTTTCCCATAGAGGTGGAAGTGAATCTTTCATAGTGTCCCAAATCCAAGTCGGTTTCCGCGCCGTCATCGGTGACAAAGACTTCACCATGCTGAAAAGGGCTCATCGTTCCGGGATCAACATTGATACATGGATCAAGTTTCTGATTGGTAACTTTAAGGCCGCAACATTCAAGCAAGGCTCCGATGGAAGCAGCGGCTAAGCCCTTCCCCAGAGAAGAAAGAACTCCGCCGGTAATAAAAATAAATTTTGTATTCTTCACTCTCACTCTCCTCTGCTTTCTTATGCTCGCGCCTAAAACTTTGATTAAGTCATGTTCTTTAAAACAATTCCCCAATCCTTTAATTCTTTGGTCTTGGCCAGAAGGCCACCGGCGGCAACGTGATCAAGCACATAAATTAATTCACCGCCCTGTTCGGCATATTGCTGGCCATAGGATATGGGGATTTCGGGCGTGACGTCACCCAAAAGCGACCTAGTAACGGATTCTGTTTTGCGCGCGCCGCTGGCCAGCAAAACAACGGTTCTTGCTTTATAAACCAACTGTGCCCCCATGCTGATTGCATACTGCGGCGAATCTTTTCTGTTACGGAAATGTCCATCGGCCACAGCGTTGGCAATAGTATTATCGTCAAGCTTTACCAGCATAACCTTGCTACCTTTAAATGGTATGCCTGATTCGTGAAAAGCCACATGCCCGCGCCCTCCCACGCCGATAATCTGTAAATCTATTCCCCCTGCCGCTTTGATTTTCCGCGCGTATCCTTCCAGAATTTCCTTGCGGATCCAGGCCAGGTATTTTGATTTTGGCTTGGCTTTGATGACTATGGACTTGCCCGCGTCCGCGCCTTTGAATTCCCAATCTTTTTTATGTTTTTTTAATTCTTCAATCAGCATTTTCTGATCGATCAGCGTGCCGTAAGGAACACGGGTTTCCAGGAATTTTTTATCGAGATGGCTGAAAAGTTCCTGAATCATAAAATAGGCGTAGCTTTCCGGATGAAGGACACGTTGCTGAATATTATCCCCCGGCAGGCCTATGTATTCGTCCAGATTGAAACTACGGATGCGCCCGGAATCGAATTTCCCGTCGTTGGCCGCTTTGGCAAAATGCCTATAAAGACCGGTGGGGGAATTGCCCGTGGCTAACCCCAAAACGGCTTTGTCTTTAGTTTTAAGAATATCAATGGTTTTATTAATAACAATCTCCGCCGCGATTTCACTCATCTGCGCAAAATCTCTGGCAACAAATACTGTAATGCTCATATAGAATTTCTTTCTTAGCTTATCCGATTTCGCTTTTCACAATATCAGCGAGTTCGCGACAATATTTTTCCGTCACGGCATCGGTTGGCCCTTCCACCATGACACGGCACATATTCTGCGTTCCGGAATAACGCACCAGCACGCGCCCTTCTTCGCCAAGTTCCTTTTCTACCTGTTTGATCGCGGCCACAAGCTTCGGAACCTTATCAATATCCGGTTTGCTTTTCACGTCCACATTAATCAGCTTTTGTGGAAAGATATCCATCATGCGCGCCAGTTCCGAAAGCGGCTTGCCCTCTTTGAGCATAGCTGCGACCAGCTGCAGAGCGGCGATAATCCCGTCACCGGTTGTATGATGCCTGAGAAATATCATGTGCCCGGCTTCTTCCCCGCCGATTATCGAACCAATGCGCAGCATATCTTCCAGAACGTAACGGTCGCCCACTTTGGAAGCATGATGCTTAAAGCCGTATTTCTTGCACGCGACTTTCAGGCCGAGATTGCTCATCACCGTGCTGACCAGCAAATCGTTTTTCAGCTTGCCTTCTTTTTTGAGTATATTGGCGCAAATAATAAGAATTTGATCGCCGGTTATTTCTTTGCCTTTTTCATCAACAGCGATCAGGCGATCTCCGTCTCCGTCAAACGCCAGCCCGATTGCGGCGCCGGTTTCGACAACTTTATTTTTCAGGCGTTCAATATATTGTGATCCGCATTCTTCGTTGATATTCGTGCCGTTCGGCGTTTTGTTAATGACTTCAACATCGGCGCCCAATTCGGCGAAAGTATCCGGCGCCACGCGATATGTCGCGCCGTTGGCTGTATCCAGAACAATTTTCATGCCTTCCATCGACAAATTTCGGGGGAAAGTGTTTTTCACGAAAACTATATATCGCCCGTTCACTCCCTCGGGACGAAAAGCCTTTCCTATACCTTGCCCGATAGGCACCAGATCCGCGAGTTTATTGTTAAGAATCAGCTCCTCAATAACCTCTTCCTTTTCATCCGTCAGTTTATAACCGTCGCCGCCGAATATTTTCAGCCCATTATCCTGAAACGGGTTATGGGAAGCGGAAATCACAATACCCGCGTCCGCCCTCATACTCTGCGTGACAAAAGCGATGCCCGGTGTCGGCATAACTCCTACCAGATAAGAATATCCTCCCATAGAGGTGATGCCCGCTTCCAGCGAACTTTCCAGCATGTATCCGGAAAGCCTGGTATCTTTTCCGATAATGATTGCGGCGCGGTGTCCTTCCTTTTTGAATAAATGCGCTATTGCCCGTCCGACGCCAAAGGCAATTTCCGGCGTCATGGGATAGCGGTTTGCTTCTCCGCGAATCCCGTCTGTTCCAAATAACTTGCCCATTAACTTTCTCCTTTTATGAACGCTATCCTCTAAGCTATGGCACTCTCAACCTTTTAGCGCAACACTTGTAGGTATACATCACAAGGTTTTTCCCAGTTCAAGATTTTTCTCGGTCTCCCATTTAACATATTCTGGACTTTTTTAATCTCGCGGCGGCTAA
>DSAV01000136.1 GCA_011046295.1 Deltaproteobacteria bacterium
ACATTCTGGCTTTTGAAGGCGACAGCAAAGTCCTTTTCTTCGACGGCAACTATTCCGAATACGAAGAAGACTACAAAAGGCGATTCGGCGCCGCCGCCAGCCAACCACATAGGATAAAATACCGGCAATTGACCCGAAGGTAAAAAGGCTGAAGGTGAAATCCGGCGCATGCCGGATGAAACCCCGCGCATGCCGGATATTTTGCTTGCCGCCTTGATATCATCTTTGATTGAGAAGCGGGAAAAGATACGTTTATCATTTTGTCATTACCCGGCTCACTTGCCCGGCGAATGCGGGGAGACCGGGTAATCCAGTTTTGCCTTATGCTTCGTCATTCCGGCACAAACCGAAATCCAGTTTTAATTTCGTTTTCTCGGAAGATAAACAGAACCGGTACATTTATTCTAATTTGCCGGGGGTGCCAATTTATGATCCGAGAGTAGCCACCCAGTCGCCAACCCAATGCGTGACGGCAATAACAACGATGGCTATCAGAACATGTTCGCCAACTATTTTCCATGGTTGCTCACCTTGTGCTTTTGCAATGTAGTAGCTGAGAACTGTAAGAATGCACAACCCCCATATAAGGCTTACTATAATGGCCGTTGAGAGAGGCAGCAAAAGAACCGGGGCTATGAAAGTCAAGGCGAAGAAGAATTTAGCCATGAACGTTGCTATGGTGGCACTCCAGATTTGTTTGATCGTGTGAACGTTTTCTGCCTCCTCTGAAACATGAATACCAAGCGCATCGGAGAAGGCGTCGGCAATGGCGATTGTTATAATACCGCCGAGAACGACCATCCTCGACCCTGTTCCGGAGTGCAGTCCTACCATCAAACCAAGTGTGGTAATGACGGCTGATGTAAGCCCGAACGTTATGCCTGTGCGCAGCGAATCCTTCATGTCCGTATCCTTCATGTATATATCTATCCTCCTAGTCGCACCCAGCCCGTCCATCTGAATGCATTAGTTTATTTTTTAATAACCAATATTTGTTCAAGGCGTTATGTTTGTCTTGCCACCCTTCTTGAGCCGAAACTCACATTTCCGGCCACCATTAGCAATTGTCATTGTCCGGGTTAACCCCCAACAAAATATCTAACTCGTAAATTTATCAAACGAGCACATTAAAGTCGACAGCAAAAGTATTGTTTTTTTGACGGCAATTATTCCGAATGCGAAGATTACGCGCCGCCACCATCGGGTCAGATAGGATCTGATACCAATAAAGCGCAGCTAAACGGACCGCGGATGCAACGGCGTGCCAAACATTTTTCTTGCCGCCGAAGATATAATCTTTGATTGAAAAGCGGCGATAATTTTTATTGCAATTAATTAAATCTGCTCTTGCAAGTTATGTTTAATTCTACTAAGGTAGCAAACAAATCTTTTTAGGGGAGAAAACAATATGGCAAAAGCAATGACAAAATCACAGCTGATAGAAAAAGTAGCAACCAAGGCGGGCATTACAAAAAAAGCGGCAGGAGAAATCCTGGAGCTGATCGCTGAAATCGCTTGCAAGGAAGCCAAAAATTCATTCACGCTTCCCGGCATCGGCAAGCTCGTGCTTGTTCAGCGAAAAGCCAGAATAGGCAGAAACCCCGCCACTGGCGAAACCATCAATATTCCCGCCAAGAAGGTTGTGAAGTTCAGAGTGGCAAAAGCAGCCAAGGACGCGATTCTCGGTAAAAAGTAAACTGCTTTATTTTTTTTGTCATTACAAGCCTACTCAGCAATGGGTAGGCTTGATTATGATCAATCACCATCTCTCTTAATCGCTGTCCGGCAAAATAGCGTGACTCCAATCACTACTTACGATGTTGATGTAGTATAGAATTCGAATATTAGAAGCATCAACTTTCCCGAAAAAAAATAATTGCCGATAAATATATTTTGCCAAACCGGTAAAAATTTAAATATTTCTAGATATCATTAAACGAGTTCATTTTCTTCAGTCGTTCCAGTTCTCGCTCATGAAGCACCTGCCATTTTGTCTTTTTGATTTTTTTCTCAAAGAAAAACCGCATAAACGGTTTGATTAAATACTGCCATGCCCACGTCCAGACAGGAGCCTGACTTCTGGTAAAAGCCGATGGTTTCCACCAGCCGGTCGCGTTTTGGCGGTAATACCAGAAATAGTATTGCAGCTGCTCGGCGGAAAGATGCCTTGTTTTGACGTTCGCCCATAATCCGTTGTATTTGGAATAATCATCGTGATTTGTTATCAGGCCTTCCTCCAAAAGATTTTCTCTCAGCTGGGTCTTCGGATACGGAGTCAATATCTGGCAGTAACTTACATCAACGCCGATATTATTCAGAAATAAATAATTCTTCCGGATAGCATTTTTATCATCTTCAGGCAGACCAAAGATCGCGCCGCCCAGCACCATAATTTCGTTCTTATGGCAAATATCAACTGCCTGTTTAGACACAGCCACTACCTCGCCTTTTTCCAGCGCTTCCAGGCTCGAGGCAGAAGCGTTTTCAATCCCCAGAAATATCGCCTGGAATCCGGCGCGTCTCATTTTACGCACCATCTGCTCGTTTTTCACGATGGAAATACAATCGGACTGAACAGAGAGCTTCAAATCACGGTATCCTTTTTTAATGATTGCTTCGCAAACCTCATCAACCCATTTTGGACTTAAAACAAAATTGTCATCCGTCACAAAAATCATACGTGTCCGTTTACGGCGATAGATATCATCCAAATCATCAAGAACACGCTCAACGGGATAGGTGCGATATGACCTGCCGTACATATGATGCATGCTGCAAAAGTTGCAATTGCGCGTGCAGCCGCGTGAAGTCTCCAAAACTTCTATTTTGCTGAACATGAGATGGTATCCCCGGGTTAGTCTGCGCTGATCACGGATAGGCAGTTTTAAAGAAGAAAGATCGCACAACTTAGCCCGTTCATTATGAATAAAACAATTTTCACTTTTAAATGATAACGAGGGAATGGACGCAAGGCTATCTCGCCCATCCAGCGCGTTAACCAGACGTTGGAAGGTTATCTCTCCCTCGCCGCGGACAATGAAGTCAATAAGCTCTGCTTCAGGCGCGACTGAAATCTCTTCTGCGGATAAAGTCGCGTGGTAGCCTCCCAAAGCTATCTTTACATCAGGCAGGATTTCCCTGATAAGGCGGATCAACCGAACACAGGTGTGATATTGCCAGGTCATGGCGGAAAGGCCGACAATATCCGGTCTGATTTCCGTCAAAGTTTTTGTCAGATATTTCCTGACCGATTTCCGCTTCCGGACAAGATCAATCAAATACACCTGATGCCGCTTATCGATATTACCGCCCACGCAGGCAATCCCGTGGTTCGCGATATGAACAGCCGTCTCGTGCATTAATATAGGAACAACGTCCGGCATGGAAATGAGTACAACCTTCATGATTGCCTCTCAAGT
>DSAV01000098.1 GCA_011046295.1 Deltaproteobacteria bacterium
AGCCGCCGCGAGATTAAAAAAGTCCAGAATATGTTAAATGGGAGACCGAGAAAAATCTTGAACTGGGAAAAACCTTGTGATGTATACCTACAAGTGTTGCGCTAAAAGGTTGAGAGTGCCTAAGCAAATAAAGTTATTTTAAATCAAGTACACTTTTTATTCATGAAAAAAGGGAGAACTTGTTACTATGAAAGATGAAATTGATGATGAAATATTAGACGCGGAACTTACGGATGACGCGCTGGAAAAAACAATGAAAAAGGCGGAAAAAGATGCCGCGCGGATATTGAATCAATCCAACGAACTGATCAAAGAACTCAATAAAGACAAGCAGACGCAGGAAGAGGAAAAGCGGCAAAATGATGAAGAGTAAAAGGAATATTTATGGACATAGCTGACGCAATAGGATTTGCGGCCGCGGTTATCTGTTCTGGGGCGATGTTGCCCCAGGTAATCAAGATATACAGGACAAAGGAAACGCGTGATTTATCGCTGGGCGCGTTTGCCGCGCTGGGGACCGGGCTTTTACTGTGGTTGGTTTACGGATTGCTGATTTATTCTGCCCCGGTTATTTTCGGCAACGCCGTCGGTTTGTCACTTATCCTGTACGTTGTCATCATGAAGCTCAAGCAAGGGTAACATATCAAAACATGGCTTGAAAAATCAATTATCGAATATAGGCAGCTTGTCGGGTTTAGTGTGCCCGTAAATATTATCAAATTGTCCCTTTTTATTTATTTTCAATTGATGTATGCTCAAAAGCGACTATAGAAATTAATCAGTAAAATCGAGAAAGGAAGTACATTATGAACTGGTATCTTGAAGTTTTAAAAAAGTACGCGGTTTTCAGCGGAAGAGCACGCAGAAAAGAGTATTGGTTTTTTGTCTTGTTCAATATCATTATCACCGTTATTCTCGCTTTAATCGATATAAAGATGGGCTTATTTAGCGCCGAAGCAGGCATAGGCCTGTTAACCGGAATCTACTTGCTGGCGATACTGATTCCTTCGATTGCTGTGGTAGTGCGCAGACTCCATGACACCGACCGCAGCGGCTGGTGGATACTAATCTCGTTTATACCGATTTTGGGTGGTATCATCCTTCTGATTTTTATGGTGCTGAACGGAACGCCGGGCGAGAACAGGTTTGGCGCAAACCCGAAAGAGGCATAAAAAGTAGCTGCCCGACGGAGAATAAATATTTAGAGAGAACTCAAACGAATAAGGATATAATCTTATCCTGCGCTAAAGAGCGCTGCCGTCGCTTTGTGTGGCAAGTGATTTTATTGACGAAGTGAGTTAAATGTAAGCCTGAGCCGCAAATGTATCCCGCGCGCGGTTTGTCTATTCATTTCTTGACAATCAATAACTATTGGAAGTATTTAATATCATCAAAATAAATCGGTTAATGTTATGTCAAAATTCTACAACCCCAACCGTACGAGAAATATTTACGATTCGCGTTCGACTAAGCCGTATCGCTTGAGCAGGTCGAAGCTGGATTTGTTTATCAACTGCCCACGCTGTTTTTATCTGGACCGCAGACTCGGCGTTGCCCAGCCGCCGGGGTATCCCTTTACGCTCAATACCGCGGTGGATAATCTCTTAAAAAAAGAATTCGACCTTTATCGTAAAAAAGGCGAAACGCATCCGATAATGAAGGATCAGGGTATAGACGCGGTTCCTTTAGCGCATGAAAAGATTGAAGAGTGGCGTGATTCGATGCGCAGAGGCATTACTTGCCACATGCCAGGTACCAACGTAGTTATTACCGGAGGTATTGATGATGTCTGGCGAAATCCGGCGGGTGAATACCTGATTGTGGATTATAAATCCACTTCAAAAACAGAGGAGGTAAATCTTGATGCCGAATGGCAAATCGGCTACAAGCGCCAGATGGAAATTTACCAGTGGCTCTTCCGGCAAAACGGTTTTGCCGTTTCTCCCACCGGTTATTTTGTTTACTGCAACGCGGATACCAGTAGAATGTTGTTTGAAGGCAAGCTGGAATTTGCCATTAAGATAATTCCCTACACGGGAGACGATTCCTGGGTGGAAAAAACCGTACAGGAGGCAATTGACTGCATGAAAGCGGATGTCATACCCCAAGCTGGCCCCGAATGTGATTTTTGTAAATACAGAAACGCCATTGAAAATTTAAAAATACCGAAGGAATAGTTTTTAATGAATAACAAAAAAGAAAAAAGTAATATCGAGCTTTGCAATAAATGCAAGCAGGCCTGCTGCCGGTACCTTACGCAGAAAATATCCGCTCCGCGCTCAATTCACGATTTTGACGGCCTTTTATGGCAATTGTATCACAAAAACGTCAAGGCATTCTGCGATTCAACGGGATGGCACCTGCTGGTTTATAATCCCTGTGTGCACCTGAAGAAAAACGGTAAATGCGCTATTTACGAGAAACGCCCCATAACATGCCGGGACCATGACGCGGGGGATTGCGAATACGGCAACCCTATTTCCAAATTATCGGTGCGCTATTTCGATAACTATCAATCGCTGGAGAAGTACTGCAAAAAGAAATTCAAGACCTGGGATAAAAGACATTTAAATAAATAAACGTTTATTGGTAAGCAGGTGTTCGTCCTTTCAGTTTATGGGTAAACCATAAAAGCATTCAAGCAGGAGAATTAAATGAAAAAAATTGCCAAATATTTCTTCCAGGGCATACTAGTACTGATGCCGATTGTCCTGACCATCTACATTGTCGTTGTCGTATTCAAGTTTATCGACAGCATCCTGGGGAGGCATTTTATCGCCCAGGGTATAAATATTCCCGGTCTTGGACTGCTGGCTACCATAATAATCATAATCCTGTTTGGGATTTTGGGCAGCTGGCTGGTGAGCCGCCGCCTGCTGGATTATATCGACAAAATCTTCGGCAGGGTGCCGTTGGTAAAAATAATCTATACTATTATTAAGGATACGATGAACGCCTTGCTGGGAAGGCGCAGTTCTTTCGCCAAGGTGGTGATGATAAACTTGCCGGGCGATGAGGGAATGAAAATTCTGGGTTTTATTACCAACGAAGAGCTGGAATATTTCGGCCTCAAAGACTACGTGGCGGTTTACATCTTGCAAAGCATGCAGTGGGCCGGTTTTACCGTGCTGGTTCCGAAAGAGCGGGTGCAATATTTGGATATAAGTCCTGATAAAGCACTGCAGTTTATTGTGTCCGCCGGAATAACCGGGAAGGGTGATAGTAAGGCCAAAGGCATAAGCACTGCAGTTTATTGTGTCCGCCGGAATAACCGGGAAGGGTGATAGTAAGGCCAAAGGCATAAGCGACTGTATTAAAAGTCAAGCACGGACCTCCCTAATTTTGGGTTGATAAGGTTCATTGTTCTTTACCATAGCATTGAGCGTGATGAGCATTTTTCGCATACAGGCCGTCATGG
>DSAV01000196.1 GCA_011046295.1 Deltaproteobacteria bacterium
AAATTCATTTTTAAACCTTCCCCCTTTATATTTTATTATTATTTTTTTATATTAATATAAATTAGTAATAGTAATAGTAATTGTTTATATGTTTAAAAAAAATAATTAATTAATATTTCTCATTGTATGTGATATTTTACCCTGTTGATAAATTTCTTTATAAAAAGTTATGCTTTGTGGATAATCGCATCTTCTATTTCACTTATTAGGTTTTGTAATTTAGAATCACTTTCTATTTTTCTGGAAATTTTATTTGTGGCGTAGATTACAGTGGAATGATCTCTGCCTCCAATTTTATGCCCGATATCAGGAAAAGACAGATTTGTAAGCTTTCTCGCCAGATACATGGCGAGTTGACGGGCAAAAACGAGGTTTTTATTTTTATTATGAGCCTTGATATCGGAGATTTTAATATTGAGCTTACCCCCTACAACCTTGATGATTTCCTCAACAGAAACATCTTCCTGGTTATTTTGCCTGACAAGATTTTTAAGAACTTCTTTCACTAATTGCAAATCAATTTCCCTGCCCGTTAAAGAAGAATATGCGCTGACTCGTATCAGAAAGCCTTCCAGCTCGCGGATATTCGATTCGACGTGCGATGCAATGTATTGAGAAACAGCAGCAGGAAGCTTAATTTTGTTTTCCTGCATCTTTTTCTCTATTATGGCTATTTTTGTTTCTGTTTCCGGCGGCTGGATATCAGCGATTAAACCCCACTCAAAACGTGAGCGCAATCTTCCCTCCAGGTTAGGAATATCCTTGGGAAATTTATCACTCGTAACGACTATTTGCTTCCCGGAATCATGCAAGGTGTTGAATGTGTGAAAAAATTCTTCCTGCGTTCTTTCTTTACCGGCTAAAAAATGAATATCGTCAATCAACAAACAGCTTATATTTCGGTATTTATCCCTGAACTTGGGCATGCGGTCATAGCGGATAGAATTAATCATGTCATTCATAAATTCCTCGGCGGAAACATACATAACATTGATTTCTGGGTGCATGGAGGCAGCAAGAAGGCCGATAGCATTGAGCAAATGAGTTTTGCCCAAGCCGGAGCCTCCATAAATAAACAGCGGGTTATAGTTTTTTGCCGGCTGCTTGGCCACGGCGACGGACGCGGCATGGGCAAACTGGTTGCAGGGGCCGACAACGTAGCGTTCAAAAGTATAATTATTATTTAAGCTGATATTCTTATTTGTTTTTGCTTGGGCAACAGCCAAAGAGCCTTTTGGCCGGATGGGGCCAGCCTCTGTTGACGGCACGGGAGCATCTTTGCTTTTTGATACAGAAAGCACTATATCCACATCCAAACCGATAACATGCCTCAATGATTGCTTAATTGTAGTGATGTAATTATCCATGAGCCAGTCTTTGAAAAATCTGTTAGGAACAACAAGCTGAACACATTTATCTTCCAATGACGCGATTTTGATTGGTTTTATCCATGTATCAAAATTCTGCTTACTCAGCTTTTCCTGAATAAAGTTAGTAGTTTTTTCCCAAACAGCTTCCATTTAAAACCCTTTTATAAACAACATATCAACAACTGTTGATAAGACGATTCTTTTGCCTTAATCCAAATCATCGAGAATCCGGCCTGAAAGCCTGTTTAATTCCTCCATGGTATTGTATTTGATCTCGATGGCACCCTTCTTCGGTGTGCCTTTGATTTGCACTTTGGCGATTAGTTTAGCGCTTATAGATTTTTCCAGATCTGCCAAAAAGCGGTCCCTGACGCTGCGCTTTTTACCGGCGGGCTGCTTTTTCAGGTTTTTAATCATTTTAATCAAATTCTCCGTTTCCCGCACATTCAGATCTTTTCTTAAAATTGCGTCAAGAGCGGCCAATTGCTCTTCTACGGAAGAGCAGGCTAAAAGACAACGTGCGTGACCGGCGGAAATCTTTTTGTCCACTAAAGCGGCTTTTACTTTGGCCGACAATTTCAAAAGACGCATGGTGTTGGCGATAGTGGAGCGGTCTTTGCCGACACGCGTAGATATTTCTTCTTGAGATAATGAAAAATTTTCCGTCAACGTAACGTACGCAGCAGCTTCTTCCAGAGGGTTTAATTCTTCGCGCTGGATATTTTCGATTAAGGAAATTTCCGCCGAATCTTTATCCGTCGCATCGCGAATGACAATGGGCACATCCTTTAAGCCCGCCGCCTGGGCTGCACGCCAACGTCTCTCGCCGGCAATTATTTCATAACCTTTTGCCGCCCTGCGGACGATAATCGGCTGGATAATACCGCTTGTTTTTATGGAAGCGACCAGTTTTTTCTGTTCTTCATCGTTAAAATTTTTCCTCGGCTGAAAGCGGTTAGGCTGCAATTCCTCTATTCCGCAGGTAGCAGAAGAGGGCTTTTTGTCTATATCGGTGAGCAGGTCCGGCAGGATGGCGCCGAGACCTTTGCCGAGTGCGTTTTTTTGCGCCATGAATTAGAGACCCCCTTCGATGATTTCCTGCGCCAATTCCATATAGGCCACGGCGCCGCGTGATTTGATATCGTAAAGTATTATCGGCAAGCCGTGGCTGGGGCTTTCCGAAAGCCGCACATTGCGCGGAATAATTGTTTTGAACACCTTTTCTCCAAAATGCTTTTTTACATCTTCCGTAACCCGGTGCGAAAGCAAATTACGCGGGTCGAACATCGTCAGCAATATTCCCCTCAGCGCCAGCTCGGGATTGAGCCTGGTCTTGACCAGCCGGACAGTGTTGAGCAAATACCCCAACCCTTCCATGGCAAAATACTCGCACTGCAGGGGCACGATCAGAAAATCCGCCGCCACCAGAGCGTTGACCGTCATAAAACCCAAAGAAGGAGGACAGTCGATAATGATAAAATCGTATTGCTTGTCCAGCGACTTAAGCAAATGCCGCAGACGCTTTTCCCTGTCTTCCATCTGGATAAATTCAACTTCCACACCGATTAAATCCTGGTTGGAAGCGACAATGTCCAGGTGCGGGATCGCTGTAGGACAAATGACTTCTTCTAGTTTTGCCTGGCCAATGAGGGCGTGATACAAATTATTGCCATTGATGGTAATTCCCATACCACTGGTTGCGTTGCCCTGGGAGTCGCCGTCAATGAGCAATGTTTTTTTTTCCGCAGCAGCTAAAGAAGAAGCAAGATTAATAGCCGTAGTTGTTTTACCGACACCGCCTTTTTGATTGGCTATGCATATAATATTATTCATTTATTAGCTTAGTGTCTTCCTGAAATATCTTTGGAAAAAACTGCAGTAACAACTAGCACAAAACAAACCTTTTTAGAAGTTTTTTTTGTCTTTTTTGAGCTTACTTAGGTTCAAGAATCTAGCGCAACACTTTGGTATCCTATTTTGGATATTGAAGGGAGGCGTTAGAGATGGAAGGTGTAAGTTATCGGCGATTGGGGCTTAATGAGC
>DSAV01000138.1 GCA_011046295.1 Deltaproteobacteria bacterium
CTGGCGCTGGACCCGGTAAGCCCCACGGGGCTTTTGATACCCGAAGGCAGCCCGACTTTTTTTGGCAAAATTAAAGAAAGCAGGGATTTCGCCTACAAGTTTCTTTCCTATGCCTGCTCGTCATTATTTACCGCCGAATCGCTCGCGCCGGGTGAAAAGCCGCAATTCCGGACGGAGACTACCGGCGAACAAAGAGAATTATTCAATATCCTTGTCGAAGAAGCAAGAAAACTCAGCGACGGCGCGGGCAGCGGCACAGTTTATCACCTGAAGAAAGAGCGTGAGGAAGGATCGCTGCACAAAGAGACGCACCGCATCAAGCAGCCGATGCTGGTTTTGTGGGGTGAAGATGATCTGGTGATTCCGCGCGTGGATATTGACACGACCATAAAACTCATTCCCAATAGCAAATTGCAGACGTTTGAAAATATCGGCCATTCCATGGTGCTGGACAACCCGGATTTATACGCGCGGATTTTTACGGAATATTTCAAGAAATAAAAGCCAATTCATCCTTGTGAGCACAGAAACGAAGCGTCGTCCCGGCTTATTCTGTATGCGCCGGAGTTCCTGCCGGGCAATCTCTGGGATCGGCGGACTGTTCGGGGAACAGTCCCTACAAACGTCGCCATTTCGTTTCTCCTGTTTGTCACTTCGCTTCTCCCCTTTGTCACTTCGAGCGAACGCGAGAAGTCTTTTAGATTCCTCGTCACCGCGTTCCTTGAAATGACAATTTGTATCCCGTTCATTGCGCCCGGCAGGACATCCGGCGCATGCGGGATACGCGGGGTCATTGCCTGCCTGCGCCGCGAATGCGGGGTCATTGCGAATCATGCCGTGGCGTGATGAAGCAATCTCGCTGATTGCTTCACTATACCCGCAACAATAAAATGATAATGAAATGGAATTATTTAAGCGCGTTGACTTTTTTGGTCAGGCGGGAAATTTTTCTTGAAGCGGTTTTCTTGTGAATCACGCCCTTGGATGCGGCTTTGGCCAGCGCGGGAGCGGCAGCTTTGAGAGCTGCGGCGGCTTCTGGTTTTTTCTTGCCTGCCGCGGCGGTATCCAGCACTTTTATTTTGGTTCTAAGCGCCGATTTGACGGATATATTGCGCGCGCGGCGTTTTTTGTTCTGACGGTCTCTTTTTTCTGCCGATTTATGTGTTGCCAAAAGTTCTATCCTCCCAAAATTTCAGATATCCAAACAGATTTGGGTATTTAGCCCAAATGAAGGTTCATGTCAAGGGTAAATAACCGCGGGGCAGGCGGCAATTCCTTCCCTGGTTTCCCGCGTAAAATTGCAGCCGTAGTTCTCATCCGCCACAACGGCCGGGTTAAGCACATCGTCACCCGCAGGTTTGGCTGTCGGGCCTACGATTTCCCAGGCCATCAGAGCCAGAAACGCTTCCAGCATTTCGGTATTGTTCATCGCGCAATGGCGGGAGGTGCGGATGATTCTCTGAACCAACAAATCGTCGCTGCCTTTGGCCTGCGCCGCGCGGCGATATTCCTGCTGCATTGAAAAAGGCACGAACAAATCTCCGAGGTCATGCAGTGTGACGACCGGGGCGGTAAGTTCCCCGCGCACCGGAGGCATCAGGCGCAAACCGTCGCGACGCGATGGCTTTGCTTCCGCCTCCGCCACGACACGGAAAACTTCTTTGTTGAATTTTTCTTCCGCCGCGGTTAGTTCCTCGCCGGAAAAACTTTCCCAGCGGTAGATAATATCCCGCGTGTCCACGCCCGGATTTTGCAAAATGCCGCCGTATGTTCCGTCCGCGGCTCCGTAACTGAAAAGGCGCTCCAGATAAGAGCCGAAGCTGATATCGAACACGGGACGGGGGCCGCCGGAAAGATTTTTCAAAATACCGTAGAGCGGTTCACCCGCAGCGGTGAAGGCGTATTTGTCAGCATCAAAGTTATGCCACAGCTTCTCTTTTATGGACGGCAGAATGACGTTCTCCCACAGAACCGGATCGTTGGTACGCGTTACGGGTCGTGTTCCGGCCAATTCTTCTGCCGCCTTGATGAAAGCGGAAAAATATCGGCTCAATCTTCCCACAACGCCGCACAGAGAAAGAGCCCCGGCGTAGCGCACAACATTTTCGGCTCTCTTAAGAGTTTCGGCCTCCACCGCTGCCGCGGCAATATGCCCGCCCATGGAATGACCCATGATATAGTATTTTACGGGAGCGGGTAATCCTGTTATATCAGAAAACGCCAGCGCCAGCTCGTTCGTGTCTTCAATACCGGCGCGCACGTCATAAAAATTCCTGCTGTATGTTGATGCCGCCCAGGCAAAGCCGTTGGGGATAAGCCACTCGCGCAAAGGACTATTAGTAATGGTCAATTCCGCTGTGGTGCCGTGGTAACCGTGAGCGTACATGACGAGCACGCCGTTCCAGTCATCGGGCACCTCGATGCGGTATCCCGCGCCGTTGGGTCTCACGCCGTGCCAGGCAGAAGCGCCGGCCAGCGCTTTGAAAGCCATCTTCTCAGGATCGCAGAAAAAAACTCGCTGCGCGGGCGGCACCGAGGACAAATCCGCATGCCTGACATGACCGGCGGGCGTCGCGCATCCCGCGGCCAAAAGCAGGGCGATACCAATAAAGGGGACGGTTCTATTAACAATAAAGAGGACGGTTCTATTTTTATTCATTTCCCGCCAATTCTTTCTTCGGGCGGCCACGTTTTTTTATTACCGCTTCCATCTTATATTTTTTATTGACTCTTTGAATAAAATCATGTCCCCCGTAAATTGTTCTTCTCTCCATCTCGCCGCGCATCGCTTTATTTTTCTTCAACATCTCTTGCACAAATTTACGATATTCCTTGCGCACAACGTCATCTTGCGAAAGGTTGTCAAAAATCACATGCTGATCGATTAAATCATCTTGCTTGCCATAGGCGTTAGCCTGATAGCTGCTCCACCGGTAATCTTTGGGATTCTCCACTATGCCCGCCCGTACCGGATTTAACTCCACGTAACTACCGCAGGCCAGCAGATATTCGTCTTTGGATATAATTATGCTTTTATATCTATCCTGCCAGAAATGTCCGATATATCGGTACTTATTTTTGAAATGCTGGGCATAGGAAAGGTTGATTCCTTTCATGATCTCAGAAAGCTCTCCGCCTCTCTCCGTTGGCTCTATTACCAGATGAAGATGGTTGGTCATTAAAACATAATGATAAAGTCTAAAGTCATACTTTTCCTTGTATTTTTGAAGTATTTCCAGATATTTTTGATAATCTTCTTCGTCTTTGAAAATATCCTGACGATTATTGCCCCTTGTCAGAACATGATAAATAAATTCTTTTGGCGCTATGCGGGCTGTCCGTGGCATGTTTTTTCTCTACCAATAATCACGAAGCATGTCAATAAATAGAACCGTCCC
>DSAV01000011.1 GCA_011046295.1 Deltaproteobacteria bacterium
GAATCCACCCAGCTGCCGGCATCTTCCACAGTGTCATCACGGATGTCGCGGCCGGTCAGTTTTATAAACACATCATTGAGAGTCGGCACTCTCATCTCCACGGACTGAACATTTTCCATCAATGATAAAATTTTCGGCAGGTGCCGGTGGGCTTCTTTCGTGATTATTTCCAGCGCTCCGTCATTTTCGCGAACTTCGGAAACCCAAGGCAGTGAGCGGATTTTTTCCAGCGGTGGCTCTTGTGTTCTGACAACAATCATATCTCCACCCATGGAGTCCTTGAGTTTGGCCGGTGTATCCAAAGCAATTATTCGTCCGTGATCGATAATACCCACCCGGTCGCATATCTGCTCGGCTTCCTCCATATAATGCGTGGTAAGAACAATTGTGGTTTGCTCGCTTCGCGCCATTTTTTTGATATATTCCCAGATCCGGGCTCTCGTTTGCGGATCAAGACCCAGTGTCGGTTCATCAAGGAAAAGGACGGATGGACGGTGCAGAAGCCCGCGCGCGAGTTCCAGACGGCGGCGCATCCCGCCCGAATATGTGCGGGTGATATAATTGCCGCGCGGCGCAAGGTCCACCAGTTTAAGCATCTGCTCAATGCGTTCTTTGCGGATTTCAGAAGGAACACCGTAAAGGCGGGCGTGTAATTCCAGATTTTCCCTTCCCGTAAGCACCGTGTCCAGCGTGGGGTCCTGGAAGACAATGCCTACCTGGCGCCTGACCTGTGCCGGCTCTTTAACCACATCGTATCCGGCAATCGACGCCGCACCGGATGACGGTTTGACAATGGTGCAAAGCATGCCGATGGTCGTGGTCTTGCCCGCGCCGTTAGGACCCAAAAGACCGAATATCTCCCCTTTTTCAATATTCAGGTCAATGCCGTCAACCGCTTTTATCGGACCAAAGTTTCTTCTAAGTTCAGATGTCTGTATTATTGCCATACGAAAAAAAATTATATTCAATAAGCGCCGAGAGCCGCCGGCCAAAGGTAATAAAAGCCGGCATGGATGTTGACAATTTCCGGAAGCTCTATACTTATCAATGAAATATTCAGATTCTCGGCTGATGTGCCCGCGATATTGTAATAATTATCTTCCGGAAATTCGGCGCGGCGGTACACGATAACTTTCGCGTTTTCCGGCAATCCGGCCAGTTTTTTCGTTTCTTTTACCGCGTCGCTGAGATAGCCGATTCCATCGATAAGCCCGATTTGCAGCGCTTCTTGCGCTAAAAAAATCCGCGCGGTGGCAACATCCGCGAGTGACTCCTCAGATAAGGAACGATGTTCTTTTACCAGATTTAAAAACCGCTGGCCGAAAATGTCCATAGATTTTTGCAGAAGTTTTCGCTCCTCTTCGGCTGTTTCGCGGTAAGGCGAACCCATATCTTTATATTTTCCCGTCTTTTGCACATCCACACCCAGGCCTATTTTATCCATAAGCCCCTTTACTTTGGGCTGCAGAGAAATAACTCCGACGGAACCTGTAACCGTGGTGGGATGCGCCATAATCATGTCCGCGGGCAAAGAAAGGTAATAAGCGCCGGACGCGGCGACATCCATCATGGAGACAATAATCTTATTGCCCGTTTTTGCCTTATATGAAGAAATTTCATGATAGAGCAGGTCGCTTGCGGTTATCGTGCCGCCCGGGGAATTCACCTTGAGCAAAACGGCTTTGATTTGCTTGTCATTTTGCGCCTTGTTTAGCTGCATGACAATCCGTTCAACAAGGCTGGGAGTTTTTGCGATGAGCCCTCTTTTCGGCCTGTCGGAAATCATTCCATCTACGGAAAGCAGTAAAATTTTCTGCGCGCCCGTTCCTTCCAGCGTATATTCCCTAAGAGGGTCCGGCGTTGCTTTGAAGAGGTTGATGTTCGGCGCCGAACATCCCGCAAGGAAAATTAGAAAAATCATTACCAGAAAATATATTTTTTTCATACTCATCCTCCCTGATGTTTTTTTACTGGCTCTAGAAATTTTCTAACATATTTTCGGCGCCATTTCCCTTTCTTTTTAAAACTTAAAAAGAATCATTAAGCTTTTCTTAATTACATAGTGCCGTTAAGAAGACTTGGGAGAAACCAAACACTTTCTGATTATTGACTTTAAAGTTTCTTTCCTGTAATAAAGTGGCGGTCTTCTGATCGCATTAACACCGGGCCGCCATAAACAGGTTTCAAGGAGGCATACCATCATGGCAAAAGTTCAAGTATTTGAAAGCAAAGCGCCGATTCTGGGCATTAACAGCCTGGGGCGGATTGGAAAATTAACTCTTTGGCATCATGTCCAAAGAAAATATTTTAAGGAAATAATCGTAAACCAGGGCCGCGATGTGGGCGTTGGTATGGAAACGATTGCCCGGTTGATTGAAACGGATGCAACTTATGGTTTGCTCCACCGCTTCCTTTACGGCTACAAAGCGCAACCCTGCATACAAATCACAGATGACAAAAACGGTAAAATGCTCATTGACGGCGTGCCGGTAACTGTCCTGCGCGAGCAGAGAAATCCGATGAACATCCCCTGGCGTCAGCATGGCGTGGATATTGTGGTCGATTGCAGCGGTTCCTTTAAAGACCCGACCGTTTCCGCGGACGAAAAAGAAGGTTCTCTCCGAGGACACCTGGAGGGCGGGGCCAGGGTGGTCATCCACTCCGCGCCCTTTAAGATAAAGAGCAAGGCGCTTTCGACGCCGGAAGATGCGATCACTCTGATCTACGGGATAAACCATACCGCTTTCAATCCCAAGAGGCACATTCTGGTTTCCTCGGCGTCCTGCACCACGACCGGTCTGGCGCATATGGTAAAACCTCTTCTCGAAAACGAAGAGACCAGCACGATACTCACGGCTTCCATGTCCACGATTCACGCTGTCACAAATACACAGAGCGTTCTGGATAAATTGCCCAAGGCTGGCGAAAAAGACATCCGCAAAACGCGCAGCATCCTGAACAATATTATTTTGACCTCCACGGGAGCCGCCAAGGCTCTGGCCGAGGTGATTCCGGAAGTCAAGAATATCGGGTTCATGGGTGATTCAATCCGGGTGCCGACCAACACCCTGTCGCTGATTATGCTCAACGTCACCTTTCAGGCCAGACTTAACGGCAAGGGCGAAGCGGCCGATATCGACACAAAAACGCTTAACAATATTTACATGAAGACGGCGCAGGCGAATCCTCTGGTGCGCTTCACCATGCAACAGAACGTGTCCACCGATCTGATCGGCGAGGACGCTGCGGTCATCATTGAAGGACAGTTCAACCATACCCGCACGGCATTCATTCCGGTGGATCTTGCGCAGATTCCCAATGTCCCGGCGGACGTTCTGGCAAACATCGGTGAGAAAACACTGCAACTGCCGGTCGTCCATGCC
>DSAV01000200.1 GCA_011046295.1 Deltaproteobacteria bacterium
AGATCTATCATCTTTTTTGTTCTTTGCTCTACCTGCTGCTTCAGTTTCTCCCGGTCGATACTAAGGCCGATTTTAAAACAATTATACGGAGAATTTTTAAATGCATGCCGGGCCTGCCTGGATGTGATTGATTCGCCGGTCTGCTCCCAAACCTCCAAAGCCCTGACCACGCGCACGGAATCGTTTTGTTTTATTCGTCGCGCCGCGGATGGGTCTTTCTTCTTGAGCAAATCAAAAAGATATTCCCTGCCGTGAATCTCACCTAATTTTTTATAATGAGCTCTTATTTTTTTATCCACCTGGGGCGTATCGATAATCCCTTTGAGCAGGGCGCGGATATAAAGACCGGTGCCTCCGACAATAAAAACCGGCTTTTTCTCGCGTACCAGCCGGGCAATAACATCACCCGCTATTTGCGCGTACAAAGCGGCGTTGAAATCTTCATCCGGGTCGACAATGTCAATTAAATGATGCCTGACCTGATTTCTCTGCTCGCTGGTCGGTTTTGCCGTGCCGATGTCCATGTAACGGTAAACCTGCATCGAATCGGCATTGATAATTTCACCACCGAATTGTGTCGCCAGATTTATGGCCAGCGCGGTTTTGCCCGTCGCTGTAGGCGAATTAATTATCACCAGGGGCGTCTTGCTCATGCGCTACTTTCTTTTGAACATTCTTTCGATTTCATCGAGGGATAATTTAATGCTGATGGGGCGTCCATGCGGGCATGTCGTATTGAAGGGTGTATTTTCCAGATCGTTACATAAAGCGTTCACCTCTTGCGGCAATAAATCATTTTTTGCCTTTATCGCCGCGCGGCACGCCATCGACGCGAAGAGTTCTTCTTTCTTTTCCTGCAGGGAAGAAGCCTTGTTCTGTTCCTGGAGTTTATCGGCAATATCCAGGACAATTTCTTTGGCCCCGGCGGCGGAAAGCAGCGCCGGCAGGGACTTGACGGCCAGCGAATCCTTGCCGAATATTTCCACATCCAGCCCGATTTCACCGAGCAAATCGATATGCTGCGCGAATAAGGTTATCTGTCCCGGCGTCAGGCTGATTATTTCCGGCATGAGCAACCGCTGAGAAGCAATTTTCTGCGTCGATTCTTTTTTCAATTTTTCCAGTATTATTCTTTCATGCGCCGCGTGCTGATCAATCAGCAACAATCCGTCATCAGCGGAAAAAATCAAATAAGTGCCGCCGTACTGGCCGATATAGCTAAAACCGGAAAAATTAATCCTCCCTTTTTCCTGCTCGTCATCGGCGGACACTGAAGCTATTTTTCCCACAACTTTTCCAAACGTCAGGCCGGCGGAAATTTCCTGCCTGCTAGCCGCGGGGGGATACTTATTAAAATATTTTTGTGGCTGAACGGGAGCACCCGCGGAAAAGGATTCTCCCCTTGGGGTGAGCCGATAGACAAAACTATCCTTCGGTCCGGAGCTCTGAGCGAGACTCTGCGCGATTGTCCCGGAAACCATTTCATAAATGCCGCGCGCGTCCTTAAAACGCACTTCCAGTTTTGCCGGATGGACATTGACATCGACATCCTGCGGCGGCAAATCGATAAACAAAACACCCGCCGGATATCGCCTGGGCGGTATAATCTGACGGTACGCGGACAAAACAGCATGAATCAGGCTGTTGTCGCGGACAAAGCGGCGGTTTACGAACAAATAAATATTTTTTGAGTTGGAACGCGTAAATTCCGGATGTGAAATGAATCCGGATAATTTCCAGTTCTCTCTTTCACCTTGTACGCCGATACAATTGGCGGAAAAATCCATGCCCATAACCGCCGCGACACGCTGCTTGATTTCCGCACTCTGCGGTACGGCAAATACTTCTTTGTCGTCAACGGACGCCCGGAAACGGATCTCGGGATACGCCAGGGAAGCTCTGGTAACCGCGTCCAGGCACAAACTCTGTTCGGTGTTTTCCTTTTTCAAAAATTTTCTTCGCGCGGGAATATTGGCAAAAATGTTACTCACCGTTATTTGCGTTCCCGCGGGGCAGCCCGCAGGAGATATTTCTTTGATTACACCGGCATCTACATAAGCGCGCGTGCCTTCGGTTTGTCCCTGTCTTTTCGTCAGCAACTCCACCGTCGCCACGGAAGCGATGCTGGGCATGGCTTCGCCGCGAAAACCAAAAGATGCCACCTGGTAGATGTCTTCAATTTTGCGTATTTTACTTGTGGCGTGCCTTTCGAAAACCAGCGCCACGTCCTTACTGTCGATACCTGTACCGTCATCGGTTACCCTGATGGAACCGCATCCTTTTTCCATCTCCACGCTTATATTCTTCGCCTGCGCGTCGATGGAATTTTCTATCAGTTCTTTAACGATGGAAGCCGGCCTTTCGACCACTTCCCCCGCGGCGATTTGATTGGCAATTTCTTCTGATAATACAACAATATGCGCTGACAACCGGAGAATCTCCTTAAATCTTTATAATGCTTCAGGCAAGTCTTATATCATTTTGACGGAAAATAAAAAAGCCGCAGTATATTGACCGCGGCTGAACTTTTTCATTTGTTTATTTGCTTAATCAAGAACAATCATCACGCGGCACTGCTGCAGTAAAATAGCGCTTTGCGCGGCGGCGCGAAATTTCGCGGAATCATCGTTGCTGATAACCAGGTCAGTTTTCCCCGTTGCCGCTGTCCTGATTGCTTTTACGGTAAGGGGATTTACCGCCACGCGGTGGTTTCGCCGCGCTTCCTCAATATCCCGCGTGTAACCGGCCATGCCCTGCTGAAGCGCGCGTTGGGTTTCAACGCGCGCTTGGCCGTAAATTTCGCTTCCGTCCTCAGCGAATATTTTCGGCATCATCGCCGGTCTCGCTCCGATTCCGCGCGCGTCCACAACCAATCCCGAATACATAACGGCATCAGGTGGTTTCGCGGTTGCCTGAGCAGGGACTTCCTCTGTTCTTTTTTCGGAAGGAAGAGGCATCACTATTGTGGCCAGTTCTCCGTAAAGAGGTATTCTCATCTTCACTTCAACCGTCCCGTCTCCCATGTACTTCTGCTCGACAAGCATAGCCCTCTGGAGGAGGTTCATTAGCTGCGTATTGGCAATACTGCTTTGCCGGGTAAAGTCTCCTATTTTTCGGGCAGCGTCAACCTGTACAGTCTGCGTTACTCCCAGCAAATTTTGCAGGGCGTTTTCTTTAGCCGCTCTGAGAGCCATCGGCTTCAGGGCGGGTTTGGCCACTGTTTTTTCCGCGGGCGCGCCGATACCCATCGCTTCAATGTATCCCGCCGACCAGTTAACCGTGCTCTGGCCGATTTTTTGCATCAAATCTTTTGATATCGTTTTTTCCTGACAGATACCTGCTGCCGCAAAGACAAACAAC
>DSAV01000032.1 GCA_011046295.1 Deltaproteobacteria bacterium
GTGTAAGAGCCGACAACCATGGCGAACTTTCCGCGCCGCAGTACACCCACGATTTTTTGCAGCGTTTTGGTTGAACTGTAAAGGTCGTCGGAATCAAGCTGAACGGTGAAACGCCCGCAATGTTTTGATTTGACAGCTTCGTTCCAGCATCCGCCAATGCCCAAATCACGCCGGTTCGGAATTACATGTTTGATTTTTTCATTGTCTGCGGACAGATTTTTAACGAGTTGTGTTGTCCCGTCGTTGGAGTGATTATCCACTACGATGATATTGAAAGAAAAATCAGTTTTTTGCGCGAGCGCGCTTTTCAGGGCATCCATTATGGTCTTTTTGCGGTTGAGTACGGGGATAACCACGCTTGCTTCCACAGGATAGTTGCTTTTTGCAATGTGAATCTTTTTTTTGGGCGTTTTAAGATACGCGCCGCGAAGGCGCAGATAATTGGTGGCCACTTTCTCCAGCATTTTTTGCCGCGCGAGATTTGCCGCGGCGGTGTAGGCAAAATGTTTTTCCGTTTTTGATGCTTTATTTTTAGCCGATTTTATTTTTCTGTCAGCCGTGATGTAAAGCGATTGCGCGACGTGAATAATCCGGTAATCAAGAGAAACTTTCAGGCGCAGATCATATAAACCGCTATCGGTATCGGCAGGCGGCTTGCCGTATTTATCCAAGACGCTTTTGATTGCATGTAAAGAAAAAACAAAAAAATGGCCGAAATCAAAATCGTCGCGTATTGATCCCGCCTGATAATCAATCAGCGGGTGGGAAGTTAATTTATTTCTTTTTTTTTCAGAAAAGTCGGAAAAAACAAGGCCGGTATTTTTTTTTGCGGCAAGCGTAAGCAGCCGCTTGATTGCCTTTCCTTCGCAGATAACATCCTTTCGCGAATCAATGACCAGCAGGAAACGCGCTGGTGAGTTTTTTGCGAAGGCGTAAAGACTTATAGTTTTCCGGATATTTCCGCCATGAGCAGGCCATGAAGTTATCGCTTCTTTTTCGTCATTTACGGCCAGAATAAAGTAACGGCCGAATTTTACGGCTGAAGGCGTCATGATTATTTCAAAAGATTTCTGTTAAAACCCTGCCAGCATGAGATTTACAACTTTTTCAGCCGTGTCATGGGAAAGCTTAATGAGGGCGTTTTTCCTGGTTACGGGAAGAAGGTTGATATTGTCTTGCAGACGATAATCAATATTTTCCGTTATATTACGCGAGCTCCAGATAATTTTGCCGCTTTCCTTTTCCTGAAAGAGAATCTGCACCACAATGTGGGCCCGTTCTTGAGCTACAAGCTTGTCCGGGCGGTAGGACAAGGCGGAAGTGTAATAATTGAGCACTGTTCCCCTGACGGTGGCATCAGCTTCTTCTGAGCTTCCCACAACCTTAAACCGGCTGTATTGAATAAAGTGGTTAATAAAAGCCGTGCGCAATAAATTTTCGATTTGGGCCTGCGATGTTTTGTTGCCGAATGGTTCCACATAAACCCTTTGAATGCGCTTGTCGATATGTTTTCCGCGAGGAGTAAATGTGTAGCCGCAGCCCAACACCATTATAAAAGCAAGGCCGGCAGCACCGATCCGGAAAAATATTCGTATATTTCGTTTCTTCATAAAAATACCTTTTTATCGGGCAACGACAATGTTGACCAGTTTGTTGGGTACGTAAATAACGTTTTTAACGGAGGCGTCTTTGATGAGCGCCTTTATTTTATCATCGGCCAGCGCGTCCGCTTTTATTTTTTCCGCGTTTTCGCCTACAGGCACGGTCATCCGGCTGCGCAGCTTTCCGTTTATCTGAATTACCACGGTTATCTCTTCCTCGCTGGCGATGGCGTCATCATATTTTGGCCATTCCGCGTCGCATACCGCTGTTTTGTGACCAAGCCTTTGCCATAGCTCTTCCGCGATGTGCGGCACGATAGGAGCCAAGAGAACAACCGCTGCTTCCAGCGACTCGCGGATGACCGCCAAGGCTGTTTTATCATCCTTATCGGGACGCGGCACTAAATAAACGGCATTGACCAGCTCCATAACCGCGCTGATGGCCGTATTAAAATGGAAGCGGTCTTCAATGTCAATGGTTACTTTGCGGATGGTCTGATGAGTTTTGCGCCGCAGATTTTTCCACTCTCCCTCCAGCGCAAGGTCAGCATCGGGAGCTTTGATTTTTATAATGTCTTCCAGATATTCCACAAATATACGCCACAAGCGGTTTAAAAAACGGAAAGAACCGTCTACTCCCTGATCGCTCCATTCCAGGTCTTTTTCCGGAGGCGCGGCAAAAAGACAGAAAATCCGTGCTGTATCCGCGCCGTATGTTTTTATCAGATAGTCCGGGTCGATGACGTTTTTGAGCGACTTGGACATCTTTTCCGTTTTGCCGATAATGACTTCTTTCTGGCAGAGATGGCATTTCCCATCGGCCGCCTGTTCCGGGAAAAGATAACCGTGCTCGGAACACTTCATGGTTTCTTTGCAGACCATGCCCTGCGTGAGGAGATTGGTGAAAGGTTCGTCAACGCCGATGACGCCGAAGTCGCGCAGCATCTTGGTGTAGAAACGCGCGTAAAGCAGATGCAGAATAGCGTGTTCCACGCCGCCGATGTACTGATCCACCGGCATCCAGTAATCGAGTTTTTTGCGCTCCAGCCCCGGTTTGGTATCATAATCCGGCGAGCAGAAGCGGTCGAAATACCAGGATGACTCCACAAATGTATCCATCGTGTCAGTTTCTCTTTTTGCCTTCCCGCCGCATTTGGGGCATTTTGTTTCCGCAAATTCTTTGAGTGCCGCGAGCGGCGAGCCGCCGTCGGAGCTCAATTTTACGTTTTCCGGCAGAATTACGGGCAAATCTTTTTCCAGCACGGGCACAATGCCGCATTTATCGCAGTTAATCATGGGAATGGGCGCGCCCCAGTAGCGCTGACGGGAAATCCCCCAATCGCGCAGGCGGTACTGGATGGTGCGTTTGCCCTTGCCCTGTTTTTCCAGAAAATCAGCAATGGCATCGAGCACTTTAGTGTTTTCCATGCCGTCAAACTGTCCGGAATTAACCAGAACGCCTTCATCCACGTAGGCTTCGGTCATTGTTGCCGCGTCTAGAGTTTTATCTTTAGGCTGGATAACGACAATCAGCGGCAGGTTGTATTTTTTGGCAAATTCGAAGTCACGCTGGTCATGCGTGGGGACAGCCATCACGCAGCCGGTGCCGTAATCGGCCAGAACAAAATTGGCGGCGTAAATGGGCATCTGTTTTCCGGTAAGGGGATTTTTACAATAGGCTTCGAGAAAAAGACCTTCCTTTTCGTAGTATTCGGAAGTGCGCATCAGTTTGTCCTGTTTTTTTA
>DSAV01000164.1 GCA_011046295.1 Deltaproteobacteria bacterium
ATACATCGAGAGCCCTCGGCCCAACATTTTTGGTAATCACGGCTTTAATGTCTTTCTCCGCCATTTGCTGGGCGGCCGAAATACCAGCCTGGCCCAACTGGTTTGCGATTTTATTTTCCATAGCTTCCGTTTTCTGAACCTTTCCGTTTTCAACTTCGGCAACGACGAAATAGGGGCATCTGGCAAATACCTCGCTGACATTATCCGTGAGATTTTTCCCTGTTGAACTTACTGCTATTTTCATGATATTTTCCCTGTTTAATTTTACTTTTGTCCCTTGAGTTCGGATAAACGGGCTTTAATGGCTTTTAATTCCTCTTCTAAGTCCGTCACTTCATCTTCTAACATTTCTTTCTCTTCTTTCTTGGTTATTTGAGGTTGATAAGGATAACCCCATGGGCTATAGACTCCAAATCTTCCCCAACCTAATCCTCTTCCATATCCACGACCCCAGCCGCGACCCCAGCCTCTGCGCCAGCCCATTCCGGCGCCGCAAGGACCCAATCCCCAGCCCGTACCGGGGCCTAAACCCAAAGGACCTGTTCCGTCAAATCTTGGCATATTTTTTTATCTCCTTTTTAATTTTTAAATAGATAGCCCGACCTTTGTATTCTATCTATTTTGAATATACACCCGTAATTATTCCTTGTCAATACTTTTTATTTTTACTACACTTAAAATGAACTTTGGGCGGCGTGCCAGCGAAGCTGGCACGAAAAATTGCGGCGGCGGAACCCCAGAAGCAATCCCGCTTTCGCGGGATGCTACGGGGCAAGAAGCGAGGGCAAGGTGGAAATTTTTACCCCATAGGGTCGCGAAGCGACTCCTTCGAGGCATTTTTTCCACACCCCTTTTTCTTCCCGCCCCGCCCGATTCGTTCAGTAATTGCGACAAAATAAAAAGAGAGTTTTCTCTCTCTTTTTTTATTTACCAAAAATTTGTTTTAATCTAAAATTCTTGTTATGCTATTTAAATCTTTAAATAATGGGGATGTAGTTAAACGGTATAATAGGTCATTTTTACCCCCACACCATAACGCATATACGGGCCTATGGTTCAGTGGTAGAACACGGCATTCGCATTGCCGTGACAGGAGTTCGATTCTCCTTAGGTCCACCATATTGAATTAGTCGCCTCGCTCGGCGCCGCCGTCGCTCGCTGACGCTCGCACCACCAAAGAAAAGTTTTGTTTTCCTTTTAGAAGAAAAAGAAATCGCGAAAAAAGTTGAAGCAATCCACGCCGAAATCACCAAAATCAAAGGCCAGGCAAACGGCATTTTGGAAGCGACCCGAAAAGGAATCGGCAAAATACTAAAAGCATAAAATCTTGACTGAAAAAATTTATTTTTTTAAAATAGTTTTATATGTGGGAAAAATTAAAAACAATTTTAAAACATCATAAAGCCACTATTATTGTAAGCGTTTCCGCAAGCGCGCTCACTGTTATTATTTTAGCGGGTATTGCCGGCGCGGTGATGTGGACGAATAATGCCTCTTGGCTCGATGGCATCAGTTCTTCTTTGAATAAAAACGGCGTACCAGCAATAGACAGCAATGGTGAGACGGTGAAAAGAGATATTGTTAGCGAGGAGTCCCATATTATTGATGTAGTGGAAAAAGCCAGTCCGGCGGTTGTCTCTATTGTGATAACCAAAGATGTGCCGATAATTGAGCAATACTATCAGGAGTTTGATCCATTCGGCGATGATTTTTTCAACGACTTTTTTGGCAACAACGGCTTCAGATTCCGCATCCCTTTCCGCATCCCTCAACAGAAACAAAACGGCACGGAAAAGCGCGAAGTTGGCGGCGGGTCAGGCTTCTTTATATCAGCCGACGGGTATATTGTAACCAATAAGCATGTGGTGGACGATGACAAGGCGGAATATACCGTGCTCACCAATGACGGTAAGAAATACGATGCGGAAATTCTGGCAAAAGATTCCACGCTAGATGTGGCGATTCTTAAAGTAAAGGGCAACGGTTTTCCGTATTTGTCGTTCGGTGATTCGGATCGCTTAAAGCCGGGTCAGACCGTTATCGCTATTGGCAACGCTTTGGGGGAATTTCGTAATTCAGTTTCCGTTGGTGTCGTTTCCGGCCTTTCTCGTTCGGTTGTCGCTGGAGATATGTTTGGCAAGTCGCAACAGCTAGAGGGCGTGATTCAAACCGACGCGGCTATCAATCCTGGCAATTCCGGAGGTCCGCTTTTGGATATTGCCGGCAAGGTGATTGGCGTAAATGTGGCGGTTTCGCGCGGTGCGGAAAATATCGGTTTTGCGCTTACCAGCAACATGGTAAAGAGCATTGCCGATTCGGTCAAACAGCACGGCGAAATTGTCCGGCCGTATCTTGGCGTGCGATATATCCAAATTACGGAAAACCTCAAAAAGAAAAATAATCTGACGGTTGATTATGGCGTGCTTGTTTCCCGCGGCAAAACGCCGGAGGATTTAGCGGTGATTCCCGGGTCTCCGGCTGACAAAGCCGGCATTGTGGAAAACGATATTATTCTTGAAGTTGATGGCGTAAAGCTTGAACCAGGAAAATCCTTCGCTTCAATCATCAGACAAAAAGGAATTGGGCAAACAGTAAAGTTAAAAATTTTGCATAAAGGAAGCGAAAAAGAAGTTGAGGTTAAGCTGGAAAAAGCGCCGAAAAGTTTATAAAACGCATTAAATAAAAATCCCCAGCAAAGGGGATTTGTCTTTTGGACAAATGTCGGGGATTTTTATTTTCCTTTCACCTGAATCTTTACTTTGGATGTCGGCTTGGCTTTGGCTTTGGGCATAACGATTTTGAGGACACCCTTTTCGTAGGTTGCCTTAATCGCGTTTTCTTTGACTGCAACCGGCAATCGCACCATCCGCTCAAATGAACCTGTGCGAATTTCTTTGCGCCAGTAGCCCTTTTCTTTTTTCTCCTTCTTCTCGTCCATCGAGCCCTTTACTCGCAAAACGCCGTCCTCGACCGAAACATCAACCTTTTCCGGGTCAAACCCAGGGATTTCCACTTCAGCAACAACATCTTTGTCGGTTTCTTTCACATCCATCGCTGGTTTAGCGAGTTCCATGCGAGGAAATACCGGCAAAAGCCAGTCATCATCGCCAAAAAATTTATCCAAGTCAGAAAACGGTTTCCATGGAATGAGTGACATATTTTTTCACCTCCTTTCTTAAATTTTTATAAAATCTCGACCTTTGATTATATTTTATAAAATTGATATTATTAAGTCAAGATTTTTTCAGCAGCGCGCCAGCTAACGCTGGCACAAATTCCGTCGGCGGAACCCCAGAAGCAATCCCGCTTTCGCGGGATGCTACGGGGCAAGAAGCGAGGGC
>DSAV01000242.1 GCA_011046295.1 Deltaproteobacteria bacterium
GTGATATCCGTTATAGCGAATGTTGTTCCGGCCGACATGGCCGGTTTGGTGGATGCCTTTGCCGCAGGCGACATAAAAAAAGCCATGTCCCTGCATCACAAAATGTCGGCGCTGATGGAAGCCCTCTTTATCGAAGTCAATCCCGTTCCCGTTAAGGCGGCATTGGCACTGATGGGAAAAATACAGGAAGAATATCGGTTGCCGCTTTGTAAAATGTCAGATACCAATCGGGAAAAGCTAAAGAAAGTTATGACGAATTATTCTCTGATTTAATTTATAAGGAGACAGTTTATGGTCAAAGCAGTGGTTACCGGTGCCGGCGGCAGGATGGGAGGCAGGGTTATCAGCCTCATTGCCGGGCAGGATGATATTCAAGTTGTGGCGGGCGTGGAGTTGCCCGGCCATCCCATAGTCGGCCGGGATGTCGGCCAGGCTTTAGGTTTGGGACGCACCGGAATATTAGCTTGTGATAAACTGGTTGATTGTATCGATGAAGCTGATGTTGTCATTGATTTTACGAATCCTGAGGCTTCTCTACATTATTTAAAAATCGCGGGAGAAAAAAAGCGGGCGATTGTCATAGGTTCAACAGGTTTCACCGCGGTTGAAATGGAAACGGTAAGACAACTGGCAAAAAATACCCGTTGTGTGCTGGCGCCGAATATGAGCGTGGGTATAAATGTATTGTTAAAAATTCTGGAATACTGCACCGGTATTCTGGATGATGAATACGATGTGGAAATAATCGAGGCGCACCATCATTTAAAAAAAGACGCCCCGAGCGGAACGGCAATGCGCATGGCGGAAGTGATAGCCGAAAAACTGGGGCGAAACCTGGAAAAAGACGCGGTTTATACGCGCCGCGGTCTGATTGGGGAGAGGACAAAAAGAGAAATAGGCATCCAGACAATCCGCGCGGGTGATATTGTCGGCGAACACACGGTAATCTTCGGCGGAGTAGGGGAGAGACTGGAATTTATTCATCGCGCGCAGAGCCGTGATAATTTTGCCAAAGGTGCAATCAGAGCGGCCAGGTGGATTGTCGGTCAAGAAAACGGATTATATGATATGCAGGACGTTTTGGGGTTAAGGTAAACAGAAAGTATTTTTAAAAAATTGAATAGTGTTGTCTGTTATATTGGAGTTGGTTCAAATTTGGGAGACGCCTTGCGCAACTGCAAGCAGGCAGTGGAGGAAATAAGCAGGACAGATGGAATTTCCATAAGCGCTGTTTCTCCTTTCTACTCAACCGAGCCGGTAGGGTATGAAGACCAGAATTATTTTGTTAATGGGGCCTTGGAAATAAAAACGATATTGCCGGCAAGGGCGATTCTACAGATTTTGCAACAGATTGAAACAGGGATGGGGCGGACAAGAGGGGAAAAAGGCTCTCCTAGGATTATTGACTTGGATATTTTATTTTACGGGCAGGAGATTATCAGGGAAAACGGTTTATCCGTACCGCACCCGGAAATGCACAGGCGGCGTTTCGTATTGGAACCGCTCAGCCAGATTGCCTCATATTTTATTCACCCGGTTTTTGGCGTTTCCGTCCGAGGCTTGAAAGAAAGAGTAAATGATACTAAATATGTTGAAATAATTAAAGAATAGATGAATTCCGGAAGGGAATTATGTTTCTTCGCGTTGTAGTTTTTATAATTTTAATTCTTTTGCTTTATCGCCTGATAAAATCGATAAGGCAAAATATTATTTCCCGGCAAAAAGCATCCTCCTTTATTTCAGAACGTGCTTTGGGGGAGGATCTGGTCGAGGATCCCGCCTGTCATACTTACATTCCGGTGAGCCAGGCGTATACAGGGGAAATATCGGGACGAACATATTACTTTTGCAGTAAAAAATGCTATGAAAAATACATATTGGGCAAGTGAAAATCAGGTGGAGGGAATATGAAGTTTTTTATTGATACCGCGAATATTGAAGAAATTAAAGAAGGGTTGAAGCTGGGCATGGTGGACGGAGTTACCACTAATCCAACGCTTATCGCTAAAGAGAAGAGAGATTTTGAAAGCGTTGTGAAGGAAATAATGAAAATCGTGGAAGGGCCGGTAAGCTTGGAAGTGGTCAGCATGGAGGCAAAAGCGATGTTTGCCGAAGGAGAAAAACTGGCAAAGTGGGGGGACAATGTTGTCATAAAAGTACCTTTATGCACGGAAGGGTTAAAAGCCACGAAAATGTTCGCCGAAGCTGGTATTGACGTAAATGAGACTTTAATATTTTCACCCTTGCAGGCGCTGATGGCGGCTAAGGCGGGCGCGCGTTATGTGAGTCCTTTTGTCGGTCGTCTTGATGATATTGCCCATGACGGCATGGACTTGGTTGAACAGATTTTAACAATATTTGACAATTATGGATTTGATACGGAAGTGATCGTGGCCAGCATCAGGCATCCGAGGCATGTTCTCGACGCCGCGTTGATGGGCGCGGACATTGCGACGATTCCATTCAAAGTGATAAACCAGCTGGCACAGCATCCGCTTACCGAGCGCGGGATAGAGATGTTTTTGGAAGACTGGAAAATAGTTCCTGAAAAATAGGGTGACTTTTCTGCCGGATATTATATTTGAACCGATGGGAAATGCATGAACAAGAAAAAGGAAATTCTTAATTTACCAAATTCAATTACGCTGGCGCGCATCAGCGCCGTGCCTTTTTTATTTTTCCTGCTGGCTTCACCAGGTCCATTCTGGAGCCTGATGCTGGCGATTTTGTTTGTTCTGGCCTCCGTCACGGATTTGCTGGACGGCTTTATCGCGCGCAGATATAACATGATTACGACGATGGGCAAGTTTCTGGATCCGCTGGCGGATAAATTGATTGTCAACTCCGCTATGATACTGATGATTCCTATCGGACGTATTGAAGCGTGGATTGTGGTGATTATTATTGTAAGGGATTTGATCGTGGACGGCATTCGCAGCATAGGGTCTTCGGAGGGAATTTATATTCAGGCCAGTGTTCTGGGGAAACAAAAGACATTGGCGCAGGTCATCGCGGTTACCGCTCTGATAATTCATTATTCTTTTTTGGGCATCAACGCGCATGTTGTCGGCACGGTAATTCTCTATATCGCCCTGTTTTTAACTATTATTTCCGGAGTTGATTATTTTATTAAGTATTACCGCCACTACTCAGGCAGGTAGAATAATATTGCCACGGAGACAGAAGGTGGCACGAAAAATATCTTACTTTGGATGACCTGTTGCCTCATAAATAAATGTTACCGAAGGAATAGCATTTTAAGGAAACGTTGCCTCATAAAAGATGTTACCGAAGCCGGGTGATCTTTTTGAGCTTCATTTCTATGATGTTTCTTAA
>DSAV01000194.1 GCA_011046295.1 Deltaproteobacteria bacterium
ATATCCAACATAGGATACCAAAGTGTTGCGCTAGATTCTTGAGTCTAAGTATTTATTAAAAAGCAATTTATTTTTTTATTTAGCAAAAAAGATTAAGCGAAGGCGCCGCTTTCTTCGCTTTTTCACATAAATATTCTACCAAAGAGTTAAGCCAGGCAACTCCTTTTGAGGAAATATCCGCGGAAAGATTTTGAATTGTCTCTATGTAAATTGTCCGGTTTTTTCCCGCTACTTCCTCAAAATTATCAAGAAAATTTTCACGTAGTTTTTTGATGTGTGATGTATCCGGCATTTGCCCGCTGAAAACTTCCGTCACATAGTCCATCTGGTCACTAAGTTCCTTTTTCCCACACGCGGACGGCTCTTTTTGTTCTTTGCCTGAAGAAGCAGCGGCCTTCTGTGCCATCATCTTAAGTCTTTTCAGCCGTTCCTTTTTCGCCGAGGAAAGCTGTTCCAGCGCTCCGGCATACAATAGGTTTCCAAATTGCTGGGCTTCGAGGAATTGTTTTCTTACATACGCATACCAAGCTTCCAGGGCAACGAGATTTGCCAGATAGAAAATATTATTTTCAACAATCCTGGTCAGATTCGGATAATCAGAGGGAATGTAATCCCTAACACTGCTCGCCGGAAATTTTTCAAAGATAAGCTGATTGTCCTGCGGATAATCATGCCGCAGGATGGAACCGGCCGCTACGACATTTCCGTATCCCAGGCGTATTGGCCCGACAATGCCCCCCTGCCCACCGAGGAAAATAGGCGGCTGGTTGAGCATCACCCCGCGCGGAACATCGCCCAGTAAAGACGGGGTTGTCTTATCCGCGTCCGGTGTAAAATTAAAATGTATATAAGAGCTGCCTACTTCGGAATGATTGGAACGGCTTGTGCCGCCGGCCATAAAACAATCACAAAAATTGATCAGGCTGCCGAGCGTGACAAAGGGGAAAAGAATGGTCTGTTTTAGTCCGACACAATGCGCGCCGCCCGCTTCCTCTTCCAGAATACATCCTTCGCGGACATGCGCGCCCATGCCCATATTTGCTTTCTCAAGAAAAACAGATTTGCTGAAAAAACCTCCCTTGAGTTGGACCGCCGAACCTAGTTGACAATCAACAATTGTTACCGGCGCTTCATAGCCCAGTTTGCAGCCTGATGAAACAACAGTCTTCTTGCCGTAGAGCCGGCAACCAGGATAAATGGTGACATCTTTTGCCGCAATCTGTTCCATATTGACATCTTCTCCAATATCGAGCGAAGCTGGATTGGGAATATTCACGCCTCTATTAATCAGTTGACGGATTTTTTCATAGCATTTCGGTTGATAATCCATAATTTCTCTCTAAAACGGCCTGAAGTTTTATTCTAAGCAGCAATACGGCAAATGTTTGCCGTTTTCCTACTTTTAAATCATTTTTTTGTCAAACATAAATTTTTACTACTGGCCTTGCAAATACTTAATTTACCAAAAGTTAAGCCGCCATGCTTAGCTTGTTACGAATCTTTTTTCTGCTCATTGTATTGCCCGGCGACTAACCCACTATTTTGTTTATTTTCGCAGAATCACAATAAAAAAAGGGGCGTTATCCGTACCCCTTTTTAGATTTAATCTTCAATTGACGATTTTCTTTTCCATTTTTTTAGCCGCAGATTTTATTGCCGTGCTTATTTTTTCTTCTCACATTTGATACCCAGCTTGGCCATTTTATCAGTAAAGGTGTTGCGGTTTATTCCCAAATACTCCGCCGCTGAACTTTTTACATACTCACAACGGCGCAGGGCAATTTTAAACAAGCCTTTTTCCACTATCGACATCACATCTTCATAAACTTTACTCTTGCGCCCGCCGGAAGCGGACACGATCGTGGCGATGTCTTCAAGATTTTTTTCCATTATTTCTTCAACTTCCGAGTAGGGGGTTTTCTTTGCATCAAGTACGATCTTCTTTGTCTTCTTTTTTTTCGGCGACATTTGTTTCTCTTTCTCCCCCCAAGAAAAAATATATTAAAGGCGCCTGCGCGCCGAACATCCTGATAGAATTATACGTAATATAATTTAAAAAATATAACGGCAAGAATAACCGCCACATAGACCCAGCTCATCACAATCAGAGAAAGCCTCTCCACCGGTTGCTCCAGATAATTTCTGACTTCCTCTTCCACCTTTTCCGCGCCCAGTCGTTCATCCAACAAACGTACAAGCCGGGCGTGGTCTTCCACCAGATTGGAAAAAAAATGAAACCCTTTCACCGTGGTCAGCAAAAAATATACTTTTTTCCCCAAGCGGACAATACCCAGATGCGTAATCTGGTCCCAGCTAAATTCCTTGACCCGGAAAAATTTTTTTATTATCAGGCCGCTTTCCGACAAAAGAAGCTCTCTTCTCATCACCTCAATACTCAAAAAAGAAGTAAAGACAAAGAAAGCAGCAAGAATTATTCTTTCCCATGCCTGCCCTTTAAAAGAACTGATGACGAGCAAAATAAACAAAAGCACGATGACTATAACAAGAGGAACAATAAAAGCTCTTCTGATTCTAAAGACATTTTCCCCCATAAGCATCTCCGCGTTTTTTATGTTTTATTTACTCGCGCTATTTGTATTCAGGAGCTGCGCGAATAATTGCCGCTTCTGCCGCCGCTTTTCTCCAGCAGCATTATTTCTCCGATGAGCATGTTTTTATCCACGGATTTACACATATCGTAAACAGTCAGGGCGGCAACGCTCACCGCGGTCAACGCTTCCATTTCGGCTCCGGTTTTACCGAAGATTTTCACTTCTGATTCAATGATAACGCGCGAATTATCACGGTCAATTTCCAAATCCAAATTTACGGAAGTAAGCTCAAGAGGATGGCACAGAGGAATAAGTTCTCCCGTTTTTTTTGCCGCCATAATTCCCGCGATTTTCGCCGTTGTCAACACATTGCCTTTTACCGTTTGCCCTTTTTCAATCAATTCGAGCGTACGGGGCTGCATCCGCACATAGCCGCAAGCTTTCGCCCTGCGGCTTGTCTGTTTCTTGGCCGTTATATCAACCATTTGCACGCGGCCTTTATCATCAATGTGGGATAGCTTTCGCATGGCAACGACTTTAGTAGGAAATTAATTGATGAATCAATCGATTTTGGCGGACTCTAGCATAGGGCAATTAATGAGTCAAGGATGTCTGAAATAATTTTGCCCCGATAAAAATTCCCCTGTTGCCTCATAAATAAATGTTACCGAAGGAATAGCATTTTAAGGAAACGTTGCCTCATAAAAGATGTTACCGAAGCCGGGTGATCTTTTTGAGCTTCATTTCTATGATGTTTCTTAA